>DATMOV010000496.1:0-5464 GCA_035568055.1 Cytophagaceae bacterium | reverse complement strand
GAACACCAGGCTGACGATCACTCGCATCATGGAAAATCTATCTTCGCTTTTCATGTAAAGAATTAAAAAATGAAAAATTATAAGTTGAAAATTTTAATTCCATTGATGTATTTTGTCAATCATATCAATAATAAAATTAATCTTTTGTTTTGATCTCGCACGGACATTTTCATTACAAACCATAGAAACCGCTTGGTCTCGTCACCCTGAGCGGAGTCGAAGGGTTGTTAATAATAGCGTAACCTTTAAATATCATCAAGTTTCCAACTCCGCTCAGGCTGGCAATGAGCTTGATTTTCGTCACCTTATTCTATAATTCTATAATCTGACAACATTGACAGATTGATTGTCTAAAACATTCTCAATTAATTTTTCATTGTGTCTCACTTTTCTGCCCAATGCAGAAAGCCACCATAATCCCAGCGAAAGATTGCTGCTGTCGTTCAGCCGAAAGAAAATATTGCCGAAATTCAGCAGTCCTTTTTTAAGCCATGCCCAGCGGTAAGCATCAGATAGCTTCACATAAAATATCACCGATCCTTGTTTAAGTAATGGCAATGATTCCAGCATGGCGGCAGGTGTAAGCGAAGAAATGCAAATAAAAGGATGTGTATTGGGCTTTACCAATTCCTGAAGGTTTTTATTGTTCTGCCAATGAGCCGTACTGATTTTGTATAATATTTTTTCTTCTTCATTCACTTCAAAAGTTGAAGACACTTCCTGGTCGCTGATCACTTTTATCGCGGCTCCCTGTTTCACAAGACTGTCTGCCAGATATCGGAGCCTGTCTTTATAAGCGTTTAATAATTCAGTTTTGAGCTTGGCTGGCCCGTTCCATTCATTATAAAAACTTGGTATGAGGTATAAATGGGATGCGAAGGGGTTAAATACTTCAGACATTTTAATCACCAGTTCCTTATTACGGGCATATAGTTTCCACACAATTCGCCGGGGGTCATCGGTAGGTTCGTAATTTTTGTAATTCAAATAATCACCTTCTACTCTCCTCATTGTTGGGATGCGGGTGGTGAGATCCTCAGAAGAATTTGGTACAATTTCCATTTCACCGGTTTTAAGCGGGGGAGGAGTAGTGTACATATTTTTTTTAAACGGTAGCGCGCAGGTAAAAGAAAACATCCTGAAGTAGTCATTAAAAAATAACCTGCTCTCTTTAATTTGATATTCTTTTCTATCCGGCAGCCATATTTTCTTTATTCCTTTTAAGCCTCTGCGGATAAATTTCCCCTGAACATTGTTGGATCGATCCAACACAATATTATCCGTTGCGGAGAAATCATTGAAAATAACGGATGCTTTAATATACCCCAGGAAAGGCCTGATAGCTCCGCTGATCTGTACCTCTAAAGGCACCCAGCCCGCAGTTTCCTTAATGTCTTTTCCCAGGAAGACCTGAATTTGCTGTTTTCTATGCAGTATAAAGAAATAGAGCCATGATAAAAGCGTAAAAATGAATGAACATGCTACGAGGACTATCGCCAGAGAAATCATCATCAATCCTGTTTCGCTGATCAACCTCCCGAAAGATGATTCGGTGACTATGTAGTTTTCCCTTAACCAGTAAAATGCAAAGCTGCCGCACAACGCAAACAGTACGAAGTTGATGCGGAATGGTATATAATTGAAAAAGTACCGTAGCTTTTTTAGAAACATTTATTTAAAGAAAGTATTAAGTTAAAAGTTTTAAGTGTTAAGTCAAAACGAGAGAAGGTTGGAAAAGTTTTAAGTTGAAGAAGAGAAAATAAAGGTTGGTTGTGAAATCAACATTCCATTGTCTGAACCATGATTTTTCTGCTTCAGCCTATAGTCGTCCGATGACTGTATACTGAAGTTTGTTTAATGTATTTTCTGGTGGAGTCATCGGATGACTTTCCACACTTTAAAAGTTAAACTCTATGCAACCCTTGCATAAGTCTTCGCATCTTCCACGGTAATAGATTTCTCGCTCATGATGATAAGTCTTTCCACTACATTTTTCAATTCTCTGATGTTGCCTGGCCAGTCAAGTGTTTGAAGATATTTGAGCGCATCAGCATCTATCTTTTTAGGAGCTGTTCCATATTCTTCGGCAATGTCTTTCAAAAATTTATCTGCCAGTAAAGGGATATCTTCTTTTCTTTCTTTTAAAGGAGGTACATGAATTAGTATAACACCAAGCCTGTGGTAAAGATCTTCCCTGAATCTGTTTTCTTCAATCTCTTTACGAATGTCTTTATTGGTAGCAGCTATGATCCTCACATCAACTTTTATTTCTTTTTCACCGCCAACCCTGCTGATCTTATTTTCCTGCAATGCGCGCAGAACCTTCGCCTGCGCGGAGAGGCTCATATCTCCGATCTCATCCAGAAATAAAGTGCCGCCGCTTGCCTGTTCAAACTTTCCTATTCTCTGTTTAATGGCCGAAGTAAAAGATCCTTTCTCATGTCCGAATAGCTCGCTTTCTATCAGTTCGCCGGGAATAGCGGCGCAATTCACTTCTACCAGTGGCCCGTTTACACGGTTGCTCTTATGGTGCAGCCAGCGTGCCACCAGTTCTTTCCCGGAGCCATTGGGGCCTGTGATAAATACACGTGCGTCGGTAGGAGCGACCTTGTCAATCGTTTTAAGTACATGCAGGATTGCTTTTGATTCCCCAATGATATCAAAGGTCCTGGCGATTTTTTTCTTCAATGTTTTGGTCTCAGTAACCAGGATAGATTTATCAAGGGCATTTCTGACTGTCAGTAAAAGTCTGTTCAAATCCGGTGGCTTCTGTATAAAATCATAAGCACCTTTTTTGGTAGCTTCTACGGCTGTTTCAATATTTCCATGGGCGGAGATCATGATAAATTGGGTGTCTATGCCTGCTTCCATAGCTTTCTCCAGAACTTCTATGCCATCCATTTTGGGCATCTTAATATCGCAGAGCACAATATCGTATTCATTTTTGCTGATCAACGCCCAGCCTTCTTCTCCATCTTTAGCTTCCTCGACAGAATATTTTTCATATTCCAGAATATCTCTTAATGTAGCTCTTATACTTTTTTCGTCGTCGATTATTAAAATTTTTGCCATTTATTTTTTTTAGTGCTTAGCAAATATGCATTCAGTTTCTAAGGGGTGTAAAATTTTAAAGATTGTGCTATTTTAGAGCAATCTTTATTGCAGGTTTCAGCTTTGGTTTTGGGATATATAAATTCAAAAGTAAGCAGGGTGCCTTTATCTTTCGAAAGGATTGTTTTTCTGTAAAAAATATCGTTACCTTCAAAGCCTGATAAAACAAAGAAGTTATCCTTGACGACTTTATATGTTACTGTTCTTTTTTCTTTAGCATATTTCATCGCGCCATTCAGGCCCTCATTCAGAACATCGTATTGAGCCCATACAATTAGTTTAATTGATTTGTCAGGCGAAAAGAATTTTTGTCCGTCACCAGCATCTGCCTCACCTTCTCCTATTAAAAATTCCGGATAATTAATAGAATAATTGTATTTCGAATTATCATAGTTACCTTTTAGCTCCTGGCTTTTAGCAAACAGGGGAAACAAAAAGAAAATTATGAGGATAATAAATCTGTTCATATTTTTTGGTGCTATGTGCACAGTGCTTGGTAAAAAAACATATAGCCATTGGTTATTAGTTAATGAGTCATCTTCCGCAATCCTTTTTATAGCTTACCCTTTAAAGAGTTGGCTATAAAAAAGGAAGCGTTGGATCAGTGTAATCATTTTCCTAATCCCAAAATCTGTGTTCAAAAAAAAGCAAGCCTATAAGCCGGGTTCTGTCGAGTCTTATCATTTATCTGGTCCCGCCGTCACCGGCTGGATCTAGCGATCTACCCGTTACGCTGACCAGAACGGGCCGTTCTGCCTCCCGACACGCGGGAGAACGTAACTTATTTGATCTTACAACCCATAAGGTTTACCCCAATACACGACTCACGCCGGCACGAGTGAGCTCTTACCTCACTTTTTCACCCTTACCCACCTAAGCGGGCGGTTATTTTCTGTGGCCCTGTCTGTTCCACCTTACGATGGACCTTCCTGTTAGGAAGTATGGTGCCCTGTGTTGCCCGGACTTTCCTCCCCGACAAGTCGGGGCGATAAGACAGCTTGCTTAGTAAAAGTAGCGATTAAAGTTTAAAGTGTAAAGAAGAAGCGTAAAGTAAAAAGGTTAAAGCAGAAAGCGTAAAGCCAATTCTAATCTCTAAAATCTTTATTTCAGCCGTACTTCAGTTGCTCCGTAACCAAATTTTTCTTTGCGGGCATCTTTGAAAAATTTGATCTCTTTATTGCCACTTAAATATTTATGGATGTGATTTTTGAGGACTCCATTGCCTGCACCATGGATGAATATAATTTCTTCCATGCCTGTAGCAAGGGCGTTCTCAAGGCTTTTTTCAAAAGATTTAATTTGAAGATCCAACATCTCCGAAGGACTTAAAGCAGCCGGATTTGTCACCAGCTTTTCTACGTGAAGGTCAACTTCTATGGGCGGTCTTTGAATGATTTTTTCTAAAGATACTTTTGGCGCGTTTGATTCAAACATTCTATCCCTGATCTCTTCCGGAGTAAAGCTGATATTTTCTTCATCAAGCCTGAAAAGAAAACCTTCTTTGTGAAGCAAGGGAACCTGTTGCTTTGATTTGAAAAATGAGTTAGCCTTAAATTTCAATTTTTTATTCAGCGGATCTTTTAGCAGACTTTTTCCGTGTTTGTAATACAAGGCTTGTATCACTAAGGCTGGCCAATGATCAAAATCGGCGATATTAAATTCACCTGCTTTGCCAAAACTTTCGGAAGCGACAGAGTTGGCAAATATGCAGTCAAATTTATTTTGTTCTTCTTTAGAGATGCTGAGAAAAATATCCATCGACGAAACATTGACGACAGTGAGCGAATATTGTTTGTCATTAAATGGAATAAAAGCCAGGTATAAGCCCTGTGTTTTTTCAATCGTCTGCTCATTGAGCTGAGGCTCGAATCTCTTTTCCCTAAAGGCCATTCCCTCCTCCTGTGAGATGATGACAATTTCACTTTTCAATACAGGGATTAAGAAATCATCTTCGATCTCTACTTCAACAGTGCTCTGGTCAATCATCCTTCTTATGATGCCTTCGCCCTTGCTCCTCATAAATCTTACCTTATCGCCAATTCTCATATTTCTAAATTTAATTTCTTTTTATCACTATATAATTTGAATCATTGATATCAAGCTAAGTTTTTAATCTTTTTAATCATGGTCAAAAATATAATGGATGAAAGTTAATCCCTTTTTTATTAAACTCTACCGTTGGGAAAGGGATATGAATAAAGTTTAATGGGTATAGGACATATTTGATCCACTTTTTTCTTGTCTTCACATATTTCATATCCACATCAAAGGAAAAATAATATTGTCTGAATGGAGAAAAGCCTGCGGCAAGATTCTGATTTTTTCTTGCACGAATCATATTCTGTCCGCCATA
>DATMOV010000495.1:0-3921 GCA_035568055.1 Cytophagaceae bacterium | reverse complement strand
AACCGGATTGCTTCGGCATTTCATTAACACACTTTTATATTTAGTCGATGCTTTTTCTTTCCAATTAACAGTCATTTGCCTCGCAATGAGGCCATATTTATTAAGGCTATGTCCTGCATCGGGTATGATAACATTGGTTTTTTTTAATACAAGCTCTTTCACGATTTCAATTATGACAGAGTTAAATTTTCTTACTGTATATTATTACCGCGCCCCTTCTCGCTCACGTTAATCATGCCACCCCCATTATAGCTATGATATTCTCCATTGTACATGGCATCAGCACTTACCGGGCCCATTCTGAAATTGCCTTTAGAGACTGCGCGTACCATGTAGTAAAAGTACTTTACTCCGCCTGTCGCTGTGCAGAATAAATTAATCCTGTCGTCACGTATGTCGTAATGCTGTGGCGCTGAATTATTCTTGATCCAGGCCATGTCAGCAGATTCGCTTAATCTTGGATTTTCTATTTCAAAACCGGCAGGAAGAAGATCAGTGATCACCACATTTTCTACAGTAGAGTTATCTGTGGTAGAAAGGGCAATCTTCACTACGACCAGATCATTCTGTTTGAAATTATTTCCCGCGATCTGATTGCCATTTTTATCATAGAATGTTTTTCTCACCTTCAGATAACTGTCTTCTTCTTTATAAGAGCCATCCACACTCAGTCCTTCCATTTCCCAACAGTAATAGAGACTGCCTGTGCCTTTGGTTACAATCTGAATTTCTTTACCGGCCACATCTTTGGTAAGCACCAGATTCCCATCTTTATAATCTCCTATCTTTTTATTTCCTATGCGTACTTCTGCGGTGATCTGGCTTTGATTCGCTTTCACAGCAAGCTTGCCAAGAGCCAGCAGGGCAAAAGCATTTTCCTGTGTGTTCAGGTATTTTTTATTTCTCATGGCATCTGAAAGGTGCTTTGCCAGAACTCCTATCTGTGAATTATCAGGATCTGTTTCAATCATCATATTTAAAGCGATCGCCATATCTCTTATGTATGAATAAAAGCTTCCATCGAACGCGTTCACCGATTCTTCATTGCTGAAACTGCCTGGCAGCAAAGCTCTGTAGCTCATATTATCGCCTGCAAGTTTAAAACTGGCGGCCAGCAGGTATTTTGAATCCATTGCCATGAATGCAGTATTCGATTTATAGTAATTCATCATCGCCATATCCTGTCTGCCTGCCAGCCCAAGCACGTACATGGAATAAAATATTTCTTTCGGAGCGATCAATCTGTTTTTTAATACGTTTTCATCGTAATAAGAATATCTATATGTGTCTTTAGTTTTAATCTTCTGCTGTAAGTATCCGTACAGTTTATCCAGCGTGGATGAATTCACCTCAAAGCCTGCCTTCCTGGCCTCCTGCAGGAAATGCGCTGCATATACCGATCCCCACCAGCTATCTTCATAGCCGCCTTCCCAGTAGCTTAGTCCGCCATTGTTCAACTGCATGCCTTGTAATTTTCTTACCGCTTCCTGTACATTGTAATTCGGATTTTCAGCAGCCTTTGTTTTTCTGTTCAGGCTTTTCATCAGTTCAGTAAAATAAAGTTGCGGAAATGCTTTCGACACTGTTTGCTCCACACATCCATAAGGGTAGCCCACCAGATAATCCAGATTTTTTGTAAGCTGAATCAAGGGTGATTTGCTGATGGTTAGCTTTGCTTCAACAGATGAAGGCACGAATGTATTTGAGAGATCTAAAACCGTCTGTGAGTTCGCCTCAATACGATCGGAGCCGCTCATCTTCAATAGTGAGGAAGCAGGACGTATCGTAATATCATTTTCCTCTATAAAATGTTCGTTAAATGCCGTAACATCTGTTTTGATCTTCGCAGTGGAAACGATAGCCTGCGCTACCACTTTATACTGGATCATCATTTCAGAATTCGGCTTGATCGTTACATTCTGGTCGGCACTGCCAATAACCGTGAGCGGACCATTAAGCACCAGCTTTGATAAAGCCGAAGTCGGTTTAGCAGTAGTATTCGTTAAGGTCACGGGTACAAGCATTGTATCGCCAGGACTTAAAAATCTTGGCAGAGAAGTGCTGACAACAATCGGATCGGCCACTTTCATATTGGCAGTGGCAGAACCGAAGGCATCATTTTTATAAGCGACTGCCATGATGCGCAGGTCACCGGAGAATTGAGGAATATCAATCTCATGACAAACCTCCCCGTTGGAATCGGTATGCTTGATTCCACTCCAGAAGGAAACCAGCTTCACCCTTTTATTGGTAAGCGGATTCACACGCTTGTCAAGATCATATCCATCACCTGCCATGCTGCTTCTTTGCATTTTAAGTTCAGGAAGAAGATTCGCATAAAGGTCATACGAATTTACCTCCAGCGCTTTTTTTCTGAAAAAATATGCGTAAGGATCCGGTGTTTCTGTTCTCTTCAATTGCAGGATTCCTTCATCAACGATCGCGATGGTCATTTCAATATCCGACTCTGGTTTTGATTTGATGCAAATTTTCTGCTTTGTTCTCGACCTGGATTGCTTTACCGCAGTGATCTCAAGCGGCAACTTGTTCTCTTTTTTCTCTGCAATCAACGGAATAAATCCATGCGCGACAGTAAGCGGCATAGAGCCATCATCCACAGCCTTGATCAGCGTTGCGGTGATATAGACATTTGGCAGGTATTCATCTTTGACATTTATACTTGCGGTGGCCGATTTTTTATCTGTATCCACATAAAAATATTCGTAGACTTTATCCCTTTCCACTGTGACTAATATTTTTCCGGCGAACGGGGCTTTGAAAAGTATATTCGCTTTCTCTCCCACCTGGTATTTATCTTTATCAAGCTCTATAATGACGTTACCTTCTTTACTTACTTCGAAAGAAGAGTTTTGTGTATTGCCCCAACCATAAGCATAAAAATATTGGCTGACATAAGAATCGGCTCCCGGCTTTTTAATTCGCACTTCATATTCGCCTGACTGCATGGGCCTGAAAGTGTAGAAATAATTTTTCCCGGGTATTGTGATGACTTTATCTTCCAGCAGCACGTCCTGCTTATGGGATACATACCTTCCTCCGGAGCCATAGCTATTCCTCTCATAGATGGTCTGCCAGTTGTAACGGATAATTTGAATTTGTCCGGTGGATGACTGATAAAATTTCCCATCTTTATTAAGCGCCACTACCGGGATCTGCAGATCCTGATTTGTGCCTACATAGTAATCCACAGATTTAATTCCGTAAAAAACCTCCTGGGTAATTACATCAAGGGTTTGCGCCCGATGAACAGGCCTGCCTGATTCATCAAATACCGTAGTATAAATATTTCCTTGTAATATTCCAGTGTTTTCATATTGCGGCTTGAATGCAAATGATTCCATGAATTTACCTTCAGCGTTGGTAGTCCCCTCACGCTGATCATCATCAAATTTTAAATTCTGGTTTCCACTGATGTCAAAATTATATTCAGAAAATTCTTTGGAATAAAATGCTTTACGGCTGAGTTGAAACTGCATCTCATAATTTCTGTTAGAAGCAGGAGGCCCGAAAAGATTGAGCGCAACGGCCTGAACATTTACTTTATCACCCAGGCGGAACACAGTATTATTCAAGGTCACATCCACTTTAATCCTGTCAGGAATAAATTCTTCGACGCTGATGGATTTTGAATTCAGCAACACATCGTTGCCTGTATATACTTCCACATTGTAAGTACCTGTTACAGCTGAGGTGGGCAACTGCACTGAATTTTCATACGCCCCCTGCTTGTTCAGCGCTGCCCTGCGGCTAATAAATTCTTCCCCGTTGGGAAGAAGCACTTTCATTTTAACCGGCATACCAGGTGAAGTTTCCCATTTCTCATTTCTGAATATCACATTGAGGTTAATGGTTTCCCCCGGTCTGTATATTTCGCGGTCGCCATAAATGAAAGCCTGGTAG
>DATMOV010000494.1:0-6568 GCA_035568055.1 Cytophagaceae bacterium | reverse complement strand
TTTCCCGGAGCTTTAGCATTAGGATCATAAACAGGCCCTTCGCCAAATTCCTGTGGGATTTTTATTTTTTCTATTTCTTTTCCAATCAGGCTCTCTATTCTGAAAAACTTCTTCTGGTCTTTTTGATTGATAAAAGTGATCGCGACACCGGTAGTTTCCGCTCTGGCAGTTCTTCCGATCCTGTGTATATAATCTTCCGGATCGGGAGGCGCATCGTAATTGACTACCAGGCTTATTCCTTCCACATCTATCCCTCTTGAAAGTATATCTGTTCCTACTATAATGCGAAGCTGCTTGCTTTTGAATTCCCTCATAACATCCTCCCGCTCTTCCTGCTCCAGGTCAGAGTGAAAGGCTTTGGTAGGAAACCCATTTCTGTTGAGCTCTTTGTTAAGCGCTTTTACATTTTCCTTGGTGGAAGCGAAAATTAAAATGCTTGTAAAAGATTCTTCTTTAAGAATGTTCTTTAGGATTCCGATCTTCTGGCCATCATAAACTACATAGGCCTGTTGTAGAATTCCTTCGGCTGGCTTAGATATGGCAATGTTTATTTCAGCCGGGTTTTTCAGTATTTTATTAGCCAGCTGCCTGATCTTTGGCGGCATCGTGGCTGAGAAAAGCAAGGTTTGTCTTTTAACAGGCAGGTAACTGATGATCCTTTCGATGTCTTCATTGAATCCCATGTCCAGCATTCTGTCGGCTTCATCCAGAATTAAATGTTCTACGTGTTCAAAATTAATATCTCCGGCAGTGAGCAATGCAATGAATCTTCCCGGTGTGGCGATAATAAGATCCGTCCCTTCTTTCAGGGCTTTTTTCTGCTGATCCCAGGCTTTGCCATCTCCTCCACCATAAATTGAAAGAGAACTTATACCAAGAAAGTAGCTGAATCCTTCCACCTGCTGGTCGATCTGCAAAGCAAGTTCTCGTGTGGGGGCGATGATAATGGTGTTAAGATGTCTTTTCTCCTGGCATACAATCTTATGAAGCACCGGCAATATATAGGCTCCGGTTTTTCCCGTACCTGTCTGTGCGCATGCGATCAGATCTCTGCCGCTTAAAATTACCGGAATAGCTTGCTCCTGAATTGGTGTTGGCTTATTGAAAGCCATGGCGGATAAACCTGCCAGCAGGTCTGGATGTAAATTTAGTTCTTCGAAATTCAATGTGTAAAATTAAAGTATATTAAAAAGGAAGATCTTCTTCGCCTTGTATGTTTGCAAATGGGTCGCCTTCATCCTGTTTTTTAGCAGCGGGGCTGGTACGTGGAGCCGCATTGCTGCTACCGCCTTCAGCTGATTCTATTTTCCATGCCCTTACATCAGTGTACCATCTTTCATTATATTCTCTGGATTCCAGGTTAAACGATACCTTGATGGTATCTCCCATAGAGAAGCTCTTAAGTGCGTCAACTTTGTCGCCCCAGGCAGAGCAGCAAATTTTCTTTGGGTATTGCTCAGCTGTTTCAATGACAAATTCCTGCTTTATCCAGGTACCTTTTTTTCCGGCTCCGGTTTGCTCGGGCAAAATCTTAACTATCTTTCCTGTTATATCTAAGGCCATTTTTGTAATGTGTAATTTATTGCAGCTACTAATTTACGCAAGACTTGGGGAAGTAGCAAGTTTGAATAGGAATGAGGATTTAGGATATGGGATTGAGGGGGAAATTAAGATAAAGAGAGTTGGCGAATACACCTGTATTTGCCAATAAAATTTCTGTAATAATATAATCTCCAATAACGAAATGCTTCATGAACCAACGGTATGTTTCCCTAAATCCCCATTCCTCATTCCTTCCCTCTCAAAATTTCAACCCACCCTTTGTAATTTACCACACCTTTCACATGCCGAAGGTGGAAATAATAAATTCCATCCATATCATGCTTACCATTCCAGGTGTTGTCATAAGATTCATTTAAATAAACTTTGTCGCCCCACCTGTTAAAAACTTCCAGGCTCCACCTTCCCGGCCTTAACCCTTTGATAAAAAATACATCGTTGAGAGTATCCCCGTTGGGAGTAATAAGATTAGGGAACTCGATATATATAGTGCAGTCAGTTTCAAAAGTATCAGTGGCGCTGCATTTATTAATATCCGTAACCATGACCCAATATTTATCCTGATTGATATGTTTTCCGCTATATTCCCGAACCGTATCACCATTCATCCATAAATAATATGCGTATCCAGCACCCGCGTCCAGCACGACTGATGAATCTGTACAGAAAGTTTTATCATCTTTTATATTAATAATATGCGGAACAGGATTGGCATTGATCGTTACAAAAATGGAATCGGTTTTAAGGCAACCGAAAGTATTGGACACTTGCACTGAATAATATCCGGTGGAAGTGGGCTTAAGAGTTGCTGAACTACTTCCATTCTGCCATAAATAAGAGTTGAATATTGTATCTGTTTTAATAACATAATTCACACTGGCACATACGGCGGTGTCATTGTTAAGGATTGGCCTTGTGATCTCCGGATTAAAATGTACTGATACCGTATCGCTATAAGTGCATAGCCCTTTAGTGGCGATCACATAATATTTCCCTGAGTCCGAAACAATGATGGATTGAGAGCGGCTATTTGTATTCCACAGATATGTATCTTTGATACCTGCATCAAGCTCAGTGCTGCCGCCTTTGCAAATATATTGGTCGGGGCCAAGGTCAAGACTGCCATAGTCAGAAAAGTATCCGTATTCAAAAGATTTGTTGTAAATGCCATTAGTGACTCCGAGGTGAAAGTCTGCTGAGTCGTTGCTCACCTGGGCATTACTGCCTTCCGGGATCATTGCATCGGACGCAATGATTTGGGCTGTCACCCAAACTCCGCCGCTTCCGTGTACCGTGTCAAAAGTAGTGGAGATTGAATTACCATTGAGCTTAAAATAAAATTCTTTCCCTGCTTTTACGATAATGTTTAATTTAAGAACAGCATTGCCAGGGTCGCCTGTTATATTCCTGCTGAAACGTATATCTTTAGAACCTGTGCATGCCAGCGGAGGAAGTAAGGCTCCGGCCAACTCACCATTCAGACTACTCATATGAAAAATATAAACAGGTTGAGAAGTTTGAATATAGGTAGAGTTGCTGGCTGCATTATAGCTTACCTTATAATTGTATGTTTGTCCGGCAGCAAGCGTTATTGCCGCTACCGGATTCCCATCAATAAATACATCGGTGTTATTTTGTGTGGCGCAAATAAATACACGGTCATCATCAAACATACCTGAGCATTGTATAACGACATATTCTTTTCCAACAATATTTACAGGTACTATCTGGTCTCCGGCAAGATCCCAATGGCCCTGCTCGTAGAGAGAGTCATCCTTCACAGTAATTGCTATAGGCTTGTTAGAAGTAACATGTGACCCGGCCGGATGTAAAGAACCGGATACTGAAGCTGCTCTGCATGAATAAGTCTGGCCTTTATTTAAAGTGATGGAAAAAGTGACATTTTTAACATGAGGTCCTGTCAAATTTTGCGTAGGTGTAATTGTAACGATCGTATTATTTTCCGTGGCGACAATATCAAAAGATGACCAGGCATTAATACCGGAATAATTGTCCCAATACGTCTGGAAAGGTGTGTAAAATTCTGTGCCCAACGCGTTCCTGCCCTTTAACACAAAGATATCCGTATTCACCACTCCGTATGTGCCCGTACCATATACTTCATAGTAAGCGGTTATTTCAGAAGTAGATTTAATAAAAAGCCCTTTATTGTCTGCAAAGTCGGGCTTGCCATTTTCCAATAAATCAATGTATTCGGTTAAATCAAAAAAAGTACTGCTATTGGCAGCGATTGTTCTGGTCAGAACAGGAAATACAGCATTCGCAGGTTGTGATATGGTGATGGTCGCCGCTTTATTCAGGCTTGAAATACGAAGATAAATCGGACGGTCGGCATGCAGGCTGGTCACTTCAGGAACTGCAAACCAGAATTCTGTGTCTGTCTGAGCCTGCATTGGATAAAATCCAAAAACGAAAAATAAAATAGTGAGAGATCTCCTCATCAGAGTGAAAATACACATTTTATGCCTTACCATTAAGCTGGTTAAACTATTATTTCTTCCACCTTGTTATTTTGATAGTGAAATAAAATGAAAAAAAACGATGATAAACATGATAAAAGAGAAAAAAAGTAGTCGATGGAACACCATTGCCAGGGCCAGGTTTGCAAAATTCATCAAGGAATACAGTTCAAAAAGTATATATAAAACCATAGGTATTATTGCTTCCATTGGAATAGGGGGCTTTCTGGCTTTTAAATATATTCCATGGAATAAAATAACTGACAAATTTGAAATGAGTTTCGATGAAGTGTTCGGGGAAGGCGAATTTAATTTTCCTGAAGCTGCAGAAAACAGCGCACTATAGCGGGCTAAATCTAAATAAATTAAATTCTAAATAAATTAAATATAATAACAGAAAGTCAAAAAGAAATTTCTGCTAAATATAAAAAAAAAGAAAGCCCGCCTTAGCGGGACTTTGAAAACACTTTATCACTTTATCCTCTTTATCCTTTTACTTTATCTTTATCCTTTTACTTTACTTTATCCTTTTTTTTTAAACTTTTAACTTTTTCACTTCGCATGTGATAATCGTGCATGGCTTAATTTCTCACCACCAACCCCGGCAGCGACAGCCACTCCATTTTTCCCTCTCTCATCTTTCTTATACCTCAAAACCCTGTTATTATCAGAATTGCGTCCGGAATTATCATTTTTACAATTCTTGCAAGGCAGGCCAGCATTCACACTGCTCACTCCGAACACACCAGTTAAAACTAAAAACATCAAAAACTTTTTCATGATCTCTTCTCACCTCCACCAAGAAAACAATTAAAAATTACCATTGGTTTATTCTTCTTACCTGTATTGGATAGATAGAATTATAACAAGTCCGTTTCTGATCTTCTTTTTTGCTAAACATTTTGTGTATTGTTTTGATTCATGCGGGCTTGTTGTAACATGACATTACTCCGATGAGCAATAAAACACTTAGAATTAATACAATGATCTTCTTCTCACGGATCTCCCTCGCATATTTATTTAATTTTTAATAAACTTTACCTGAGTAAGTATGTTTAAAACTTAAACAGGATCAGAATAACTAATTTGCAGAACATTACTATTATTCAGCACATAACTCACATACCCAAAACAGCTATCATATTCGGCGCTACCGGACTCATTGGAAAAAATCTGCTCAACATGCTGATCATTGACCAGAGTTATGATAAGATTAAAATATTTGTTCGAAAAAAACCCGGACTGAGTCACGCGAAGGTAGAGGTTCAGGTCAGTGATTTGATAGATATTATAAAGCTGAAAGATCTTATTAAAGGCAATGATCTGTTTTGCTGCCTGGGTACGACCATTTCAAAAGCCGGCTCTCAGGATGCTTTCAGGAAAATCGATTATGAGCTACCAACGGAAATAGCTATGATAGCGGCAGAAAACAAGGTGAATGGTTTTTTTGTTGTGTCATCCCTTGGTGCGGATCACAATTCTTCCAATTTTTATCTCCGAACCAAAGGCGAAATGGAAGAAGCGACAAAAAAATCAGGCGTCAACAGTATTGGTATATTCCGTCCTTCGTTACTGCTCGGTGCCAGGAATGAATTCAGATTTGGTGAAACCATGGGAAAAACCGTCATGAAACTTATCAATCCATTGTTATTTGGCTGCTTGAAAAAATACCGCGGGATAGAAGCTGCTGATGTCGCTAAAGCCATGATCGCCGCGGCCAGAGAGCATAAATCGGGAGCCAATATTTATCAGTCGGACGAGATTCAGAAAATAGCTGATGAAAATTTATAATGCATATAAAGAGTTGTCGGTTTAATAGTCGTCCGATGACTACTATCTAAGTTCATTTAATGAGATTTATGGTGGAGTCATCGGATGACTTTCCACACAGCTGTAATTTTCAAATTAAAGGAAACTTCCATGTCTCTGAATTTTTATGGAAAAAAACTCAGTAGCAAATCCTGTCCGCCCCATTCTTTTAAAAGTTTCGGCCCATAACTATGAATCTCTTCAAGATTTCTGGACTGGCCATTTCCAGAGCCTGGAAATATAATATAGATTATATCTTCATCTGCGCCGCCATCTTTCGGGCTGGAATAAATTCCAAGATTATTCGCAAGCGCTATTGAGCCTTCACCCAATTTACCGGCTGGGCCGACATCGGCAAAAATTGCGTATGCCACCTTACCATTCTTCTTGTTGATCACAGCAGCGAAGTCGCCAAGATTTACCTGAGCTTTCTTATACAGCTTTTCAGGCAAAACAATATAGGGAACCACTTCCGCATTGACATATCTATAAGGATCATATTTATTTTTAGCCTCATCTACCAGAGAAGTACATGATACATAAAATCCCGGTGCAGGATCGCTTGTTCCCTGCACCACTGGTTTCCCCTGATCATTGGTGACAACACCCCACCAGTTACCGGCACGCCCCCCATTGTAATTATGATCCAGCCCTTTATTCTGCGGATGGTAAGCATGTGGCGAACCATCAGCGTCAATCTTCATTCCTCCTTTATAAAA
>DATMOV010000493.1:0-6876 GCA_035568055.1 Cytophagaceae bacterium | reverse complement strand
ACACAAACTATAACCAGGCCCTGGCTCATCCTATGGGAGCCAACTTTAACGAGAAAATTGCTATCCTCAGATATCAGCCATTGGGAAGGTTAATGCTCACCGGTAAGATATTCTATACAAAATTTGGCGCCGATACTTCGTCTGTGAATTTCGGAGGAAATATATTGAAAGATTATCGTAAATATCCACATCCTTTTGGAAATGTCGTCGGACAGGGAGCATCGAATACACTGATATATCTGAGCTTTACTGCTACCTATCAGATAAAGCATAATCTGTTTATTGACTTCAACCAGATCATTAGAAAAGTGGAAAGCCCTGTGAAGACTATGAACACACATACAAGTATTACCAGCATTGCCCTGCGCTTCAATATTCCTCAAAGAGTTCAGGAATTTTAAAAGTCGAGGTAAGGTTTTAATTTTTCAACCTGCTCTGGACTGACAGTGATAATTTGTTTCAGATCGTCCGCTGTGCCGAATTTTTCATGATGCTCTCTGTAATTAACAATGGTGTATGCAATCTTTCTGCCTATATATGGGTGGGCAGAAAGAATATCCAGACTTGCTGTATTAATATTTAATTTTGAAGGAATAAAACCTTTTTCGATAAAAGTTTTCTTTCTCAGATCTTCAAGCGCAGGATCCGGGATCGAATAAACATCTTTGTATTGATCCTTGCTTACAAAACCTCCCAGCTTATCACGGTATTTAATGATCCTAGCAGACATGACATTGCCTATGCCCCTTAGTTTATTAAGCTGTACTGTATCTGCTTTGTTAATATCAATCAGAAATAAGCTTGCTTCCTTTACGTGTTGTTTTTTTTCTGTTCTCTGAATAGAGTCAGGGAGCGTAATGTATGTTTGTAGTTTTTCAAATAGTATCACCGGGAAGCCATAAATTTTTTGCAGGTCTTTTTTTATTTTAAATTTTCCTCCTTTATTGCGGTATTTAACAATTCTTTCCGCCATATGTGTCTTAATTCCCAACTTCTGAAAGTCAGCAGCAGTGGCCGAATTTGGGTCAAATGGAAAGTAATTGCCCTCTTGCCGGGTTATATTGGATGGTTTCATGGAAGCATTCTGTTGTAGTTCTTTTCCAGTTTCAATCTCTGCAATCAGGCTGTTAAGAATCCTCTGATCTGAAAGGCTGGTATCATTTTCAGAAGGAACTATTTTATCATAAATCAGAGGAGCAAGAATGGTCATGATGATTAATGAAGAAAGAATAATAAATCCGGACGCTTCCTTTTGAGAGAACCCAAAGTAGCCCCTGATCCAATAGCTGATTGTTTTCATGGGGTATTAGCTGGTTACAATACAAAGATAAAATTTGTATGCGGAAGATAAAATCGAAATCCACTGTCAATTGAAAAATATTGGGATCTTATCAAACGTTTATAGCTACGATTATTAATTAAACATTTTCCGGAGCCAGCTACATTCTATTACTTTACATCTTTAACTACCTGCTAAGAGTGGCACAAATAAATTATAAATTCTGATCCAACTCCCACTTCACTTTTTACTTTTATCTCTCCCCCTAAAGCTTCTACCTGTGATTTTAACATATATAACCCTAAGCCTTTACCCTTGATCCCAACATGAAATCTTTTATATAAGCCAAATAGATCCTTCTCAGATTTCTCCAAATCAATACCACTTCCATTATCCTCTACAGATAAACACATATATCTATTCTCATAAAACGTTTTTATTTTTATAAGTAGTGGTCTTGCAGGATGCTTATATTTAATTGCGTTTGTGATCAGGTTGAGCAATATACTATGGATAATAGCCGGGGGATAATTAACGATCTGTATTTTAGAAAAATCTTCAACAAATTCAGTTTGTGATTCTTTTATCTGAGTTTCAATGCTTTTTTTAATAGAGAGAAGAACTTCTTGTAAATTCACTGGTTTTTTAAGTTCTTCAGCTCCTTGTTTCCGGGTAACAATCATCATAAGATCATTCAGCACTTCTTTAAGGTAGGAAACACTCGTTTCAATCTTTTCTATCAATGGTTGATTGACAGCAGGATTTGTTGCTTGCTTGTCATAAAGTGAAAGCAATGAAGCAATATTATTAACGGGTGATTTCAGGTTATGTGAAGCGATATAAGCAAACTTCTGAAGCTCTTCATTGGAGTGCTTTAACTGAGTATTGGTAGCGGCTAAAATCATTCCGGTAAGGGCAACTACAGAAATAAATCCATAAATTAAAAATACACTATTATTAACAGATGTCTGAACAAAAGGACCTTGCTGGACAGTAGTAGCTATAATGGCTATAAAGGCGATTAACAGGGCGGAAATTGCAGTAAACGGCTGGCCAAATCTAAGGGCAGCGTAAATCATGAAAGGCATAAGAATAAAAGTTAAAGGATCATTAGAGAAATTAGGCAGCAAATCATAAAATATTATTATACTGATTGCTGATAGTAGAAACATATATGCAATTATCTCAACAATAAATTTTTTTTCAATTCGCAAAGTATAAAAATGACTATAAACAGTGAGAATTGCCGGTGCGAAAATAATAATACCCATGGTATCTCCGGTCCACCATTTATACCACGCATTCCAATAAACATCATAAGATATCTCCCCGGAAAGACAAAGTCCCAGAACACCAAGAGTCGGGGCAATTCCACAAGCCAGCATGGCGATGAAATACAGCATCAGAACGTCTTTTACTGTTACAATTCTGCTGTTAAAATTGAATATCTGGAGAAGATAACATGCGGCAATAGCTTCTCCAGGATTGCCTATTGAAGTAAGAGTTGCAAATGTCCAATATTCTCCAGGGAAAATATTGGTAAAAAAAGCTCCAAGCACAAGAGCAGGTATTATCCTATATCCGAATATAAACAAACATGCAAATGCAATTCCTGAAGGAGGCCATATTAAAGTAACATGGTTATTCACAACAGCATAGTGCAATCCAAATTTTGCAAAAATAAAATAAATAAAGGCAATAGAAAAAATAAGAAAGAAATACCTATATACTCCTCGTAATTTCATGCAGATATTAAGTTAATCTTAAAAAGAGATAACCAAAGCAAGGCATATCTGTTCAGAAAATAAGGTAAGCACATTTAGCCACCAACTAAGTCTCCCTTGTATAATGAGTTTTTATGAGATGTTTTCCAAAAAAGCAGTAACGACTTAAAAACAAAAAAACCTTAAGCTTTTCAGCCTAAGGTTCTAATCCTTTCAATTCAAAATTTAGAATTTTAAATTCCGTTTTTCGAACAATAGTGGAGCCGGAGGGATTTGAACCCTCGTCCAGAGTAGGCAATAATCGCGCCTTCTACATGCTTATCTTACTTTAATTGTCGGAATGGGCCAGGCAGTAAGAAACCAAACCCAAACTTAGTTGCTAAGTTTCGCAGAAGCATCGCAACCCTGCTCCCGCTAGTTCTGCATTTCGACATTCCTTGACCAGCTCTCACAGAACAGAAGAGCTGAGGAACGTTAGCCGTCCACCTTTGGCGGACTGAGCCTAACCCAACATAAGTCAGATTAAGCAGCTAAGGCGTAGTTTTCTTCGCCTGGTATTGTATAGGACTATCTTTCAAGGCTCTCACCCCATGAGCCTGCATGCTTATACACGTTACTACACGACCTGTCAATTCCGGTCGGCCCCAATAAATCAATGAACTAAAACTCAAAGATACACTTTAATGCTGTCTTTTTAACGCTGTTTCAAACCTTAATGTTCAATTTGGAGAGCAGAAAGCGGAAAGTAACAGGCAGAAAGCGAAACAGCAATAGATTAAGGTTCAAACGCTTTTATGCTTTATGCTTTGGACTTTATGCTTTTCGCTTTAAATGTGGGTAATTATTCAATTTAGACGCCGCAAAATTCACAAGACTTTCCTAATTTTATAAAATGGATAATTTCGTTGTTTCCGCACGTAAATATCGTCCTGCCACTTTCGAAAGTGTGGTCGGACAATCACATATAACCACCACACTTAAAAATGCCATTAAAAGCAAGCATCTGGCCCAGGCATTCCTGTTTTGCGGGCCAAGAGGTGTAGGTAAAACCACCAATGCACGGATACTTGCCAAGACCATCAACTGCGAAAACATTACCGCGGATGTTGAAGCCTGTAACGTGTGCGATTCCTGCAAAAGCTTTAACAACAACGCTTCCTTCAATGTCCATGAACTGGATGCCGCTTCCAATAACTCGGTAGATGACATCAGAAGCCTGGTAGACCAGGTAAGATATCCGCCGCAATATGGGAAATACAAAATCTATATCATTGATGAGGTTCACATGCTTTCGACCGCGGCCTTCAATGCTTTCCTGAAAACACTGGAAGAGCCTCCCTCCTATGCCATCTTCATCCTTGCGACTACAGAAAAACATAAGATCATTCCCACCATACTTTCCCGTTGCCAGATCTTTGACTTCAACAGGATACAGGTAAAAGACATTGCCGACCATCTTGCTTATATCGCTAAACAGGAAAATATCAAAGCGGAAGCGCAGGCCCTGCACCTCATCGCTCAGAAAGCAGATGGCGCGCTGAGAGACGCGCTTTCCATATTTGACCTGATTGTTACCTTCTCTTCCAACAATACGGTAACCTATAAAACTACTATTGAAAACCTGCACATCCTTGACTATGACTATTATTTCAGGATGACTGATGTATTTCATAAACAGGATGCACCCGCTGCTTTGCTGATCTTCGATGAAATTTTAAAACAGGGATTCGATGGCCACAACTTTATTGTGGGCATCAGCGAACACTTCAGAAATCTTTTGGTGTGTAAAGACGCGTCCACTTTAAAATTACTGGAAGTGGCAGATGACGTTAAAAAGAAATATTCGGAACAGGCGCAGCAATGCTCCGTATCTTTCCTGATGTCGTGCCTCAATATTGCCAACACCTGCGACCTTCAATATAAAAGCAGCAGAAACCAGCGCCTGCACGTGGAACTGGCTTTGATGAAGATGGCATACCTGAATTCCGCCATCAATCTTTCAAAGCTAAATCCTGAAGAATTAAAAAAAAAGCCTGAGACTCCAATCAAAGAAACTGAGAAAACGGTCGCCTTTAAAAAGGAGCAAGCCTTCAGCATTAAAGACCTTTCCCCAAAAGAAAAGGAAAATGCAGTTCCCAAATCAGAAAGCAAAAGCAGCATGAAACTTCCAAAGCTGGATACCCTGAAGCAGGAAGTAAGGGACGACAGTAAAAAGCAGGAAGATAAAAAAGAGTCTACCCAATCTTATGGCAACAAACAGTTTAGTTTAGAAGATGTAAAAAAATACTGGAACAGCTTTGCCTTAAATCTTAAAAATGAAAGCAAAAAAAGCGAGTTCATCATTATGGACAGAGAAATCACGCTGGATAAAAATACAATCAAGGTAAAGCTTGATAACCTGATCCAGGCTGATCAGCTGGACAGCATCAAGACAGATTTGCTGGAATTTTTGAGAAAGAAGCTTGACAATAATAATCTCATACTTGAATCTGATGTTTCCGAATCCGAAGGGAAGAGAAAAATTTATACTTCGGATGAAAAATTTAAATACCTGTCAGAGAAATATCCATTTCTGGATGACATGAAAAAGAGGTTTGGGTTGGAAACAGATTTTTAAGAAAGTGTTAATGTGCCAAAGTGTTCAAGTGTTAATGTTGCTATTAATCGATTTTGCACTTATAAAAACATGATATTCTTTTTTAAAAGGTTTTATTACTTAATTGTTAGTGCTGCATTTTTTTAACATTTTGTCCGTTTAAAACTTATAGTATTAAGAAATTAAAATTAACGGGATTCTAAGATATCTTAGCCACTTTAACACTTTAGCACATTAACACTTGAACACAATTTACATGAGACTCCTTTTATTTTTACTCCTATTACCATTATTCGTATCCGCACAGGACAAATACCAGGTCAGCACTAGCAGTGATTCGAATGGTTATATTTATCAAACGATCACCAACGATCCTTTAAATGCAAGGATCTATACTTTATCCAACGGATTGAAAGTCTATATTTCCGTTTATAAAGACTCACCCAGAATTCAAACATACATCGCAGTACGTGCCGGAAGCAAGAATGATCCGTCCACCGCTACAGGACTGGCGCATTATCTGGAACACATTCTTTTTAAAGGAACATCTAAAATCGGCACCTCAGACTGGGCAAAAGAAAAGCCCTTGCTTGATCAGATAGAAAACCTTTTTGAGGTTTACAGAAAAACTACAGATGAAAAGCAAAGAGCCGCAATGTATCATCTTATTGACAGCACTTCAATCCTTGCATCAACCCATTCTATAGCCAATGAGTATGACAAGATGCTCAGTAACATCGGTGCAAGCGGAACCAATGCATATACATTTCTTGAACAAACAGTTTACGTCAATGATATTCCTTCCAACCAGATTGACAAATGGGCGGAAATAGAGGCTGAACGATTTAGCATGGTGGTGGCAAGGTTATTTCATACTGAGCTGGAAGCAGTATATGAAGAAAAGAACAAAGGCCTTGACCAGGACAGAAGAAAAGTATGGGAAGCCATGTTGGCAGGACTTTTCCAAAAGCATCCTTACGGAACTCAGACAACTATCGGAACAATTGAGCATCTAAAAAATCCTTCCATCACAGAAATAAAAAAATATTTCGGTCAATACTATAAGCCTAATAACATGGCTATTTGCCTGAGCGGCGACCTTGATCCTGATAAAACTATCAAGTCAATTGATAAATACTTTGGGAAATTAGCCTCAAAAGAAGTTCCTTTTTTTACACCTCCCGTAGAAAATCCGCAAAGAACTCAATCAGTGAATATTTATGGGCCGGATGCCGAAAATGTTACGATCGCGTTCAGGGCAAATGGAATTTATAAAG
>DATMOV010000492.1:0-2004 GCA_035568055.1 Cytophagaceae bacterium | reverse complement strand
AAGGATATTGGAAATATTTTCTTTCAACGGAAGATTCAACACTGTATCACGAATAGAAGGGAGGTATGAGATCCTTTGTAATTCCACCGGAACAGCGCTCCTGTTAATAAGCTCAACATTTACTTTGATAGATTGACCTGGTACAGCACTGTAATCTATAGCTACTGCCTCAGTCCAAAGCCCGAGGCAGATTTTGATCACATGCTCCAGCTCATCCAGCTTAATTTTTTTCCAGTAGCTGTCGGGAAGCCCGGTCATAACATCTCTTGCTTCCAGCAGCAGATCTAAAGAAGCGGAAGGGCTCCGGGGATTAAAATTCTGGTAAGCTTTCTGAAACAGCGGACCAATCTTATCTGCGCCTGGTACTCTTGACCAACTTACATCTATATCTTCAAAAATATCTTTGGCTGCTTTGGGGCCTTTGGTATGTTCTAGGTATTCAGGTGCCGTACCTCTCGTGCCTCCTGCGCCAAAGCCCTGGCTTTTATGCATGCTTCGGCTTCGTGCGGCTATTTCTGTATATGATTCTCCAAGCGTAGCATCATATTCGCCCACATCAATTTTAAGCAAGCCTTCCGTTTTGAAATCTTTTTCACTGCCAAAGAACCACCAGTTTGTGTTCCACAAAAGCCTTTTAGCCTGCCAGACCTCCATATATTTTAATTGTTCTGGAAAACGAGTTGGGTCGGCAGCCGCATCAAATGCTTCAACGGCAAGGATAGCAGAGGCTGTATGGTGGCCATGTGTTTTGCCCGGCTCGGTATTAAAGCGCGTGATCATAACATCCGGCCTGAATTTCCTGATTACCCAAACCATATCCGACAAGACTTTTTCCCTATCCCATATCCTGAATGTTTCATCCGGATTTTTTGAAAAGCCAAAATCATTGGCCCGGCTGAAGAATTGTTTGCCACCATCAATTTTTCTTGCCTGCAGCAACTCCTGGGTACGAATCAGCCCCAGTTGCTCATTCAATTCAGTACCTATCAGATTCTGACCACCATCGCCACGGGTTAGTGAAAGATATCCGGTATTATAAAGTTTTCCTTTGGTGAAATAAGTAATGAGACGTGTATTCTCATCGTCGGGATGAGCGGCGATATATAAAACACTTCCCAGGACATTTAACTTTTTCAGATCCTGTAAGATCTGCGCGGAATTATATTTTTCATCGGGCTGCGCGACAAGCCCGGTTGAAGTAAAAATATAAATCGAAAGAAATAATATTATTAATGATAAAAATTTTTGCATAATAATTGTACGAACAGTTATGCAAATTAGGAGAACTTTCATGAAAAAAAATAAAGGGGGGATAAAACCTGAGATTCTATTTTGTCGTGTAATACTTAATTATAACACTCGGGAATAAATTACCTTAATGATCGATATAATAGATAAAAATGAAGGTGAATATCATTATAGTATAGTTATATAAGATCTTAAGAATGAAATATTTTTAGAATCAGGCTTTAAATTCCATAAAAAAACGAAATAACTTATAACTTTTTAGAGTTTCGCATAGTTGTAGCTGTTATACTTATTAAGCCTGGGCGGGCATTTTAAATGTTACATCCCATAAATAAAAAATACAATTAATACTTTTTTGAACGTTTATCAAATCACGATATAGATATCTATTAGATAATTAGATAAGGAAGTTAAACATGAGTTTATTCAGATCAATATTATTAATAGATGATGATGAGATTGCCAATCATCTTCACGTCCAACTTATAAATAAGCACAATATTTCAAGAGAAGTTTTCATACAAGCTAACGGCAAAGAAGCTTTTGATTTTATAAGGAAGAGATATTATAACGGAAAAAGCCTCCCTTCATTAATAATTCTGGATATTGATATGCCTGTCCAGGATGGTTTTGGATTTCTGGAACAGTTGCTTCATTCAGACCTTCTCGCCGTAAAAAAAATTCCAGTCGCTATACTTACTAATTCAGCTCGCCATGAAGATATGAATCGGGTAAAGGAATTGGGAAATTTTGTAT
>DATMOV010000491.1:0-18478 GCA_035568055.1 Cytophagaceae bacterium | reverse complement strand
ACCGTCCGTGTCGTTTCCGATATCCTCGAATCGAACGGCTCATCCTCTATGGCTACTGTATGTGCAGGCACACTGGCTCTGATGGATGCAGGGGTAAAGATTGCAAAACCGGTTACCGGCATTGCGATGGGATTGATTACGGCAAAAGGAAAATATGCGGTACTAAGCGATATCCTTGGCGATGAAGATCATCTGGGTGATATGGACTTTAAAGTTTGTGGTACGAAAGATGGCATTACTGCCTGTCAGATGGACCTGAAAGTAGATGGCCTCCCTTATGAAGTAATGGTACAAGCTCTTGAACAGGCAAAAGCAGGAAGACTGCATATCCTGAATGAGATCAACAAGACTCTGGATAAAGCCCGCGGCGACTATAAACCGCATGCACCTCGCCTGGTACAGATTACCGTTCCAAAAGAATTCATCGGAGCCATCATCGGACCGGGAGGAAAAATTATTCAGGAAATGCAGCGTGAGACTGGCACTACCATTGTAATTGAAGAGAAAAACGAAATGGGCTATGTAGACATCGCAGGCGATAACCAGGAAGCGGTAGAAGCTGCTTTGAAACGTATCCGTAACATTGTTGCTGTTCCTGAGGTAGGTGAAGTATATGAAGGGAAAGTGAAATCCATTCTCAATTTCGGAGCCTTCATTGAATTTATGCCTGGGAAAGATGGTTTGCTCCACATTTCAGAAGTAGAACACCGTCGCTTGGATAATTTGGAAGGTATCATCAAAGAAGGTGACCTTGTAAAAGTAAAACTGATTGGTGTGGATCCTAAAACAGGTAAGTTCAAACTTTCCCGTAAGGTGCTCCTTCCAAATCCGAATAAGGAAAAACAAGAAGAAGAGGCGAAATAATAGTCTTTTAGCAATGGAAATAAAACGGGAGCATGAAGCTCCCGTTTTTATTTTACGGTATAAATTAAGGAATACTGATTTTGATGCCCCTCCTGTATTCACTTTATGACGAAAATGTGTGGAATATCCTTAAAACGTGATTAACTTAGCAGGAAGAACAATTCTGATATGGGAAAAATAAAACAGATTGATGCTTATATAGACAAATCGGCTCCATTTGCTCAACCAATTTTAAACCATTTCAGGGAACTGGTTCACAAAGCCTGTCCGCAGGTGGAAGAAAAAATGAAATGGGGTTTCCCCCATTTCGATTATAAAGGAATGTGTTGCAGCATGGCAGGCTTTAAGGAACATTGTGCCTTAAATTTCTGGAAAGCATCTATCATGAAAGATCCGAAGAAATTACTGACAATTTCCCGGTCGGAGGCAGAAGGTATGGGGCATTTTGGCCGTATTACTTCTTTAAAGGAACTTCCTGCTGATAAAGTATTGATAGCCTATATAAAGGAAGCTGTAAGGCTCAACGAAGAGGGAATTGCATTGCCTCCTAAACAGAAACCCACTGAAAAAGAAAAGCAAAACATTGCCATCCCTCCTGCTCTTGTAGCTTCATTAAAAAAGAACAAAAAGGCAGCTGAGCAGTTTGAAAACTTCAATTATAGCAACAAAAAAGAATATGCCGAATGGATCGGGGAAGCTAAAACGGATGATACGCGCAACAAAAGACTTGAAATAGCTTTGGAATGGATTGCGGAAGGGAAATCCAGAAATTGGAAATATGCCAAAAAGTAAATGATTCGTTAATGAATGTTAAAGACCAAAACCAATAACAACCATTATCGCGTATGTAAATCAAAAAAACATGAGAAATCTAACATTGTTTGCCCTAGGGGTTTTACTCCTATGGTCCTGTGACGGAAACACACAAACCAGTAAGAAAGCCATGGACACAAAAAACACGCCCGCCTCCAATGATAGTACCCCTGTTAAAAAAACAGATGCTGAATGGAAGGCTGTACTAAGCCCAGAACAATATTATGTACTAAGAGAAAAAGGCACAGAACATCCCTTTACAGGAAAACTGCTGGAGAATAAAGAAAAAGGTGTCTATGTTTGCGCTGCCTGTGGAAATGAACTGTTCTCTTCCGACATGAAATTTGATTCCCATTGCGGATGGCCAAGCTTTGATCGTGAAATAGCCGGTGGTAAGATCAAGACAAAAACAGATACTGCACTGGGGATGGTTCGTACCGAGATTATGTGTGCACGATGCGGGGGGCATTTGGGTCACATCTTTGATGATGGCCCGACAAAGACTGGGATGCGCTATTGTGTTAATTCTATCTCCCTGGACTTTAAAAAAGATAAGTAGAAAAAAGTCCTGCAGGATTTAAAATCTTGCAGGACTTTTTATAACTATCTCTCCAATACTTTCTTTATATCTGGCCTAAAGTATAGCTGGCTCTTCAATATTTTACCATCTTCCCGGTATATAGGCTTTCCGTTTTCATCCAGTTTTGACATATTGCTACGGTGTATCTCATCGAACACTTCTACAATCTTATGTTGCAAACCGTGCTTCAGAATAGTACCGAATAAAATATACATTTTGTCACCTAAAGCATCAGCAATCTCAACCAAATCCCCTTTGCGACAAGCTTCCAGGTATTCTTCATTTTCTTCCTTCATCAAGTCATGACGAAGCTGATAATCTTTCTCAGCCACTAATGCTGTAGGGTGCTCATTGCTTTGTATACCGAATACATCATGAAATTCTTTTACACTATTGATTTTATTGATCAAAAGTGGAGACACTGCTGTTTCCTGCATTACTTTGATTTTTTTGTGCTATGGTACTCATCATTCAGACCTTTCAATACATCGGATGTAATATCTAGTTCCTTTTTACCCAGGAGAATCGGAGACCCCATATTACCTGAATAAGCCATAATATACCGGTAATGACCTTCACTGTTATAACGAGCAAGGAAATCAGATAATGTTTTTTGTATATCCCCCATTTGTCTTTGAACATCAGCTTCTAGGTTCTGCATATCGTCCTGCTTCTTTATTACGGAAGCTTGTTCAGCTTGCAGCCCTTTTTTAACCTCTTCCATTTCAGCATCGGTTAGTTTGCCAGCTTGAAACTTTTGCTCGCTCTGTGAATAATCATTCTGAAACTGCTCTTTTGCCCTTTGAAGATCTGACTCCATTTTTGCCTGCTTAACTCTGTTAGTTTTTGAAGCATCGACAATACGGTCGTATTTGACATTAAGTGTATCCAGATTAACATAGACAATATCAGAAGCCTTTATTTCAGAGGGTTTTATAGGCAAGCCTGCTTTTACACTGTCCTTTTTCATAACAACTCCGTTTTTGGCTGGCAAGGTTGTTTCTGAAAAATGAAAATAATACAAGACAATTACTGCGCCAAGCAGGATAATATTCAATACAAGGGAAACGTTTTTCAAGGTAAAATGTTTTAGATATTAATTAACAAAGATAAAAGGGGAAAAAAAAGGGCAGGAAACAGTTTTGAAAAGTTTTGAACGCTGCGATGCGCTATATATTCAAGCATTAAGGTTAATGCGAATGAGTCTTAACCTTAATGAGATAATAGAAACTTGGCTTACGCCATGAGTCCTTTCACGATCCCGTCAACACTTACGGCCTCCGCTTCGGCTTTATAGTTACGAACGATCCGATGACGCAGAATAGCCGGAGCTACGGCTCTTACATCTTCAATGTCAGGAGAATACTTCCCACGAAGGGCCGCATGGCATTTAGCTCCAAGCACTAAAAATTGAGACGCCCTCGGTCCTGCTCCCCAGGAGAGGTATTTATTCACTTCCGCAGTAGCGAATTCAGTATTAGGTCTTGTCTTGGTAGCCAATTTAACAGCAAACTCCAATACGTTATCGGCAATCGGAATACGCCTTACGAGATCTTGGAAGCCAATAATTTCTTCGGAATTCAGAATTTTTTTCAGCTCAGTCGTATGTCCGGAAGTTGTATTCTTAACCACGGTAAGTTCATCCGCATATTTAGGATAATCGAGCCAGACATTGAACATAAATCTATCGAGCTGAGCTTCCGGTAAAGGATAAGTTCCTTCCTGCTCAATTGGATTTTGCGTAGCCAATACAAAAAAAGGTTTACCGAGTTCATATCGTTTGCCGGCAGCGGTAACAGCCCGCTCTTGCATAGCTTCTAATAAAGCAGCTTGCGTTTTAGGAGGCGTACGGTTAATTTCATCCGCCAGGATAATATTAGCAAATAAAGGTCCTTTTATAAATTTAAATTGGCGGCTTTCATCAAGAATTTCTGTGCCGATAATATCGGAAGGCATTAAATCGGGGGTAAATTGAATGCGGCTATAGCTAAGGCCAAGCGCATCCGAAATAGTATTAACAAGTAATGTTTTGGCAAGTCCAGGAACACCAACTAAAAGGCAATGCCCCCTACTGAAAATAGAAATCAGCACGTCCTTAACCACCTCTTCCTGCCCTATAATAACCTTGCTTATTTCAGCATGCAGTTCTTTGTACTTGGCCTGAAAATCATCCAAAGCCTCTACATCATTGCGATAGTTCATTTGATTTTTTTATTCGCTGCCTGAGTCCAATTATTATCATAGGAGCAGCTAAGATAGTCATTCGTAATACTCACATACGTGGTAATAAGCTTTCTGTTTACCCAGTCGCGTATAACCTTTTGTTGCTTCTGAGCAAGTGCAGCCTCCTGAATTTTCGGAAAATCGTCTTTCATGTTCTCTTTATGAGGTTGTGTCCTCCGTTTAAGATAAATGATTCGATAAGCCTGTTTATTATCCTTTGTTTGCATTACAACTGGCTGAGAGACATCACCTGGCTTCATCTGATTAAGCGTGAATACAATTCCTGGATCCACTTGTCCAAGAAGACTCATCTCAAAAAGTGTGGTTCCTGATTGCGGGTTTACAATTAAACCACACGCATTGCGTGTATCTTTATCATCTGAATATTTGGCAGCAGCATCGCAAAATTTTAGGGTATCATTAACAATAAGATTACGAACGCTGTCTAATTTTGCTTTAGCAAGCAGCAGATCAGCGGGAGCGCTTGGCACGGCAATAAGTATATGCTTTACATCAATTTCGTCACCCCTTCTCTCCACCAATTGAACAAAATGAAATCCATAATCGCTTTCAAACACTTCTGAAATTTCTCCTGGTTTCATATGAAAAGCTACAGCTTCGAATTCCGGAACAAACTGACCTCTCTGTATTCCTTTGTATAAACCACAATTATTTTTAGAGCCAGGATCATCCGAATAAGCTCCAGCAGCAGCACAAAAATCCAGCTCTCCTGCGACAACTTTTTTACGCACTCCTTCAATTTTTTCGCGAGCATACTTTTTAAGCTCAGGATTCACTGCCGTTTTCTTTACAATTTGACCGATTTCAATTTCTGAATTGATCAAAGGAATGCTATCTGGTGAAATCGAATTAAAATAAGCATGTACTTCCTGTGGAGATACAGTAAGCTCACCCGTTATTTTGCTTTGCATTTGCTGGGAGAGTAAAAAGTCTTTTTGTTTGTCATGGATATCCACTTTAAATGCCTCGACAGATTTACCGTAAAATTTTTCAAAATTTTCAATGGATCCGAATTGACGTATATACACTTGCAACTTACGCTCTATTTCCTGATCAACCTGAGAATCAGATACTTTTAAACTATCATGTGCAGCTTGAACAAGTAACAATTTCTGGTACATAATATCTTCCAGAATAGCACAACGAGTAGGTTGGCCTGGTTTATAACCCATACCGAGATATTGGCTATACTGTGCCTCTATTTCTGACTGAAGAATAATATTCCCTCCAACAGAAGCCACCACCCTGTCAATCAACTCTTGAGAATATGCACTGGAAGTAACGAGCAGAACCCCGGACAAAAGAAACCTAGATAGAATGTTCATGCGATAAAGATACGAATATGACAGATAATCGGTTATTATTTAAAGTATTCCACCTCTTTGTGCTCTTCGGCCGAACGATATACATCCTCTTTCATCGCATTAATAAGCTGAAGTTTGCGTTTATTAATAATTGCGTTCCGGATATTCTCCTTCTCGAATGCCAACGGAGAAATGCTGTTTTTTATTTTAAACCCCTTAATATTGACAAAATAATAGTGCAAGGAATCCGTCACTTCCACAAATCTGTTATTTCTCAGAAAAAGCTCCTTATTGTATGCTTCTATCGGGATTTCCTTCAAAAGATCGTCAAAAAGCAACCAGGAGTTGTCATCGAGATAAAAATTTTCGGCAAATTCATGACAATAACTCTCAAGAGCTTCTCTGTCATGTGGTAGATCAGAGCGGTATAATACCCTAAGTTTAGCTAGTTGAGGAGCTTTTTTTTTGACCTTTACATACAAAACCTTGATAATATTATCCTTGAGCTGAAAATTTCCCTGATTTTTCTGGTAGTAATCTTCTATTTCTGTTTGAGAAACAACAGTGTCCAGTTTTTGCCGGACAAGCTCTTTCTCATAAGCGTATAGAAGTAGTGATTTTCGGTAGGCTTGAAGCTGCTTGTCCACATTTTTCTGTTCTTCACTTAGATTAGCTTCAGCCTTACGAAGAATAAGCATCTCCTTCGTCCAATTCGTAATGTAGTTATCTGTTATCTTAATACTATCAGCCTTTGAAATGCCTTGAGATACAATTCCCACTAACTGGTCTTCGTACAAATATGTATCCTGAACCCTGGCCACGGGCTTTCGTTTTGTATCTTCCGGACTGCAAGGACGATTGCAAGAAGCAATAAACATCACCATTGATATCAACCCAAGCCACAATTTCACATGCCATCCGAACGGGTCATTTCCTTTTTCATCCTTCATGTAAGCCCTTTTCCTGTAAATAATTACACTTATTTTATCTGGGCCAAAACATCCTTATGAATATTAACAGGATATTTCTTTTTGAGTGATTCGATCCAGGTCTTCTCAAGATAATTCTGATAATCAGAAGTTACTGCCCCTTTTGCATCAGCCAATGCTTTAGGGCTTGGCATCAGTATCTTATTCACTTTAACAAAAGTGAACTTCTTGTCTGTCTCTTTTATTGGCGAAACACCAGGAATCCAATTTGCATCTACAGTACTGTTCTCTCCCTTATTGAATATTTTTGATTCTACCAATAAGTTTAACTGAGAGTCTTTATTGAGCTTTGCAATCACTTCTTTTTCAGATTTCCCCTTTTCCATCATTTTGTGAGCTTCGTCAGCTAGTTTCTCTGTGGCAGCCGTGTATACCGAGGCATCCGAGCGCTCCTCATAAAGATAATTATTCTTATTTTTTTCATAAAATTCATTTAATCCAGCAGTATCTTTTACAGCTTTTGTCCAAACCTTTTTATCCATCAGATCAAACAATAAGATACCATCTCTGTATTCCTGCATTAACGCATGAAATTCAGGGTATTTACGATCCAGTTGCGTCTCTTCATAATTTACAATGGTTTCGTTTACCCAGTTTTTATAGCTTTCATTTACCACAACAGATGGGTCTGTTTTAGCACGTCTTGTCATATGGGATTCCAGATATTTTGCAAAATCAGTCTGTGTATAGTCATGACCGGCGAGCACAAATACTGTTTTATTGAGTTTTGCAGCTTTTGAAGCACTCCATTTAGCCTGAAAGAACGTAGAATCCAGAATTGGAACAAATTCTTCCTTAGCCTTCGCAATTTCTTTGTATTTATATTCTGCCTTAAGTTTGATAATCAACGATTCTTTCCCTTTACTTGATCTACGATCTTTGGCAATTTTTGATTTTAGGTCATTCTTTATATCGTCGAATTTCGGAACCCCTCTACGATCAATACGTTTGATAATATGCCATCCGAAACGTGATTTTACAGGTTCGGAAATATCTCCATTGTTTTGAAGCGCAAAGGAGGCACTTTCAATTTCTGCTGGCATATCATAATAACCAAACCAACGAAGCTCACCACCTTTTGCCGCAGAAACTTTATCATCTGAAAATTGTTTAACAAGGTCTTCAAATTTTTCTCCTTTTTTCAGTTTGGCATAAATTTCGTCAATTTTATTTTTAGCGTTAATTGAGTCCTGTTTGGGTATGCCAGCTTTTGCATTGATCATAATATGAGCAACCAGTATTTCTCCTCTTGCCGCGCGTTTATCTTCCACTTTCACCAAATGATAGCCGAAATTAGTTCTTACAGGCATTGAAATTTCGCCCGGTTTTGTATTGTATGCCGCACATTCAAATGGGTAAACCATTTTCATAGAAGTAAAATAACCTAAATCTCCCCCATTGTTCTTTCCGGATGGGTCATCTGTAACTGTTTTCGCAGCCACTATAAATTTATCCTGAGCGCCTAAAGCATTTAAATCTTTCCCTAAGTTTTTAATATTATTAAGCCTTACTTCAAGCGAATCCTTCGCTTTTTTGACCTTTGCATTTTCAATATCCTTTCTCACCATCTGTTCATATTCATTCATCATTGCCGGAGGAACAGTTTTCCCGATCAAGTTATCACGGATAATCATTGCCCTGTTCCATGCTTCGATCGTATCTTTAGGCAGTGCATTTTCATTAAGCCATATCAGGATATGTCTGGCATGTACATCCCATTTCATTCGCTCATATGCTTCATTAAGTAACTGATCATTAACTTCTTTATCCGTAAGATATGGCTGAGCCAATTGTTTACGGTATCCTGCCAATTCTGTTTTAAAAGCAGCCGATGTATCAAGGCCCATTTCTTCCGCTTCCTTTACCTTCATTTTAAAAGTAACGTAGAGATCCATATAGTTATCCAAAGCCTTTGGATCTTTTGCAGCATCGTCTTTTCCCCGATTTTTGTCATAAACACTTTTAAACTCGGAAAGAGAAATCTGTGTATTTCCAATCGAAAGCAATATGGGGTCTTCATTACCTGATGTTGGAGTCTTCGCATTAGAGGTCTCTGTTTTGACGGCCTGCCCACCCTGTGTTTTTTTGTCATTTTTCCGGTTATCACCAGATGCTTGGGAATAGGAATAGGATACACTGATGATGGCAACTACTACCAGCAATGAATTAAAAATCTTACTTCTCATAGGTTGTTAATTAATTATAGTATTAAAAGCTACTCTGGTCATTTGTTTGTTTTGTCTAAACCTACGCCAGAGCCCTTACTTTATCAAAAGGGAAGCAAATTTAATTAAACTTTTCTATTGGTAAAAGATTAATGATATAAGGCATTCTTCTTGCTTTACAATATTTTTTTATAGCTTAGCCCCGATTTCAAAAAACAGCATTCAATCATTCTGTACCGGATCAATTAACTACAAAACAAAAAACATGTATTTTAACAAGGCTGCTTCCGTATTGTATGGCACTATTGCCACCGCTGCTTGCTTTTTCTTATTCGCCTGCGGCTCTTCCACTCATAATTCCGAGCAAAAAGATGTAGCGTCTGTGAAGGATACTGCTTCTCATACTGGGTCAGGAGATGGTCAGACTGAGCAAACAACCTATACACTTCCCTCCCCTATTCAGATTGCTTCTATTTTCAAAAAGGCTGGGCTGATTTATTACCCGAACATTACCAATTCTGCTGAAAATGCGTCGAAGTACAATGCCGGCAAGGTGAGTGAGTCCCTCAATCTTGGTGTATATAGTGCGGATCTTAGCTATTGCGCCCTAAATAAACAAAACCAGGACTCCCGTAACTACCTGAAGGCTTCTCGTCAACTGGCCGAACAACTTGGATTGGGTAAGGTTTTTGAAACCGACAATTTGGCAGGAAGATTTGAATCCAATTTAGGACAAGAAGATTCCCTTGGGCCGATTATTGCCGATATGGAAATGCAAACCGACCTAATTCTTGAAGAACATGAGCAGGAATATATTTCTGCAACTGTGTTTGCGGGAGCTTGGATTGAAAGTATGTATATAGGTGGAAAAGTGTTTGAAAAAGGGAAAGCCAAGAATGTTTCTTCTCATCTGATTGAACAAATGGCCATTGCTCAAAACATTATTAAGGCCCTTAAATCAAACGAAGCAAAAGATGCAGGAATTCCTGGAGTAATTGCTGACATCTCATCTATTCGCGATTTATTTGAAAATTTTGAAGGCATGAAGGCGATTAGCAAAGATCGGGATGAAGTGGATTTCAGTAAGATTGCAATCACTGATGCTGAAATGGACGGATTCATCAAAAAGATTGACGAGATCAGAGCAAAAATTGTGAAAGGCTAACATTTATACACACCTATGAACAAATTATTGATAGCCGTTTTAGGATTTGCTTGCCTTACTGTCTTTGGTGCATTCGAAGGATCGGATTCAACACAATGCGATACAAATGCACTGAAAGATAAGTCGAGAAAAGCAATGGAACCTTACAAGTTCGATGCTGCCAAGCTCATGAAAATTTCTGCAAGGGGATCAGAATACATGAAAGAAATTGAAGTGCCTTTATTTGCAGGTGAAAACTACCGATTTGTTTTCAATACAGAAGCCCTTAAAAGCTCCATTGGAATTGATATTTACAATAAAGATAAAGACTCCAAACACCGTAAACTGCTGTTCAGTTCAAAGGATGCAGGAACCGACAAAAAAGAATATGTATGGGAATATTCAAAATCTACAAAGGTTTACGTGGATTATATCATACCTGCAGGTGAAAATGGATCCTTTAATGGATGTCTTTTATTTATGGTTGGTTACAAATAAGTGCGATTGCTTAAACAAACACGATGGCTTTCGACCAATTAAGAATCAAAAAAAAGGCTTATGAAAAAACACTTTTATCTCCTTCTCTTTCTGTTGTCATTGACCGGAACAACCTTTGGCCAATGTGATGCCAAAGAGATTGCAAAAAAATGTAAAAACAATCTAAAACCCTTCAATTACGACGGATTTAGTGACACTCCCTTTACATTTAAAGATAAAGCTCAAACAGTTGAAGTTGAGTTTACTGCTTATGCTGGTCAGAAGTACAAATTGATTTTTGCTTCCAGTGGGTTCAAAGAAGACGTAAAAGTTAACATTTACGATAAGTCAAAAACAAATGCAAAACGCAACCAGGTTTTTGATAATTCAATGGGGATCGACAATCTTTTCTGGAGTTTTGAGCCTACAAAAACCGGCACCTATTATATAGAATACGAAATCCCTGTTGCTCTTGATCACCCAAATGAAAAAACAGGATGTATGGTACTAATGGTTGGTTATAAATAATTTTTATTTACTTTAATACTACAAAAGACATATTCCTATTTTTTTGCCATTTTAACAATAGTAAAAAAGAGCCGGACGGTAATTACCATCCGGCTCTTTTTTATACGCTTTTGTCGTTTTTTTCAAGCTCCGGCCGCGGCCTTCTTTTTTCACTTATATTTGCGACTTCAAACCAAAACCTATGTTGTAAATAGGAAAGACTATGATAAAAATAACACTCCCCGACGGCTCTGTTCGTGAATACGAAAGCGGAACCACCCCTCTCCAGGTTGCTCAAAAAATAAGCGAAGGTCTTGCAAGAAATGTTTTGGCTGCACGTGTAAATGGAGAAATATGGGACGCCACAAGGCCATTAATAACAGACAGTACTGTAACACTGCTTACCTGGAATGATGATCAGGGAAAATCAACCTTGTGGCATTCCTCAGCCCACTTATTAGCAGAGGCTTTGGAAGCTATTTATCCAGGAATAAAATTTGGGATTGGGCCTCCGATTGATAATGGTTTTTATTACGACGTGGACTTGGGCGATCGACAGTTAAGTCCCGAAGATTTTAAAAAAATAGAAGATAAAGTACTGGAACTTGCCCGCCAGAATAATCCTTATATACGTAAAGAAGTCTCCAAAAATGAAGCAATTGCCTATTTCAAAGAAAAAGGGGATGAATATAAGCTCGATCTGATAAAAGACCTTATCGACGGGAATATCACTTTTTATCAGCAAGGACAGTTTACAGATTTATGTAAAGGTCCTCATATACCCAGTACCGGCTTCATAAAAGCAGTGAAGGTTATGAGTATTGCAGGAGCATATTGGAGAGGGGATGAAAAAAATAAACAACTGACCCGGATTTATGCTATTACTTTTCCGAAAGATAAAGAGCTGAAGGAATACCTATTATTGCTCGAAGAAGCTAAAAAAAGAGACCATCGTAAATTGGGTAAAGAGCTCGAACTTTTTACTTTTTCGGAAAAAGTGGGAATGGGGCTCCCTCTCTGGCTTCCAGCAGGGGCTTCATTAAGAGAGCGTTTGGTGCAATTTATGCAACGGGCCCAGATAAAAGCGGGATATCTTCCTGTTATAACTCCCCATATCGGGCACAAACAACTATATGTTACTTCTGGGCATTATGAGAAGTACGGCGCGGACTCATTTCAGCCTATAAAAACACCACAAGAAGGGGAAGAATTCTTCTTAAAACCGATGAATTGCCCCCATCATTGCGAAATTTATAAAAGCAAACCCCGTTCCTACAAAGATCTCCCGCTTCGTTTGGCTGAATTTGGCACGGTATATCGTTATGAGCAACATGGAGAATTACATGGACTTACCAGGGTAAGAGGGTTTACTCAAGATGATGCGCATTTATTTTGCCGTCAAGAACAAATCCAGGAAGAATTTTGCAAAGTCATCGATTTAGTGCTTTATGTTTTCCGGGCACTCGATTTTACAGACTATACAGCTCAGATTTCTTTACGGGACCCCAATAATAAGACAAAGTATATCGGATCAGACGAAAACTGGCAGAAAGCAGAAGAAGCTATCATTCTCTCTGCCAAGGAAAAAGGGCTAAGAACAACCACTGTATTAGGCGAAGCTGCATTTTATGGCCCAAAACTGGATTTTATGGTAAAAGATGCTATTGGGAGAAAATGGCAACTGGGCACCATTCAGGTAGATTACAACCTACCCGAACGTTTCGAACTGGAGTACACTGGAAGTGATAATCAAAAACATCGGCCTGTAATGATACATAGGGCACCTTTTGGGTCTCTAGAGCGATTCGTGGCGGTTTTAATCGAACATTGTGCAGGTAAATTTCCGCTTTGGCTTACCCCAGAGCAGGTAGTTGTGCTTCCAATTAGCGAAAAATACAACGATTACGCTAAAAAAGTTTTGGATTTGCTGAAAAATTACGATATTCGCGGGCTTATTGATGACCGAAACGAGAAAATTGGCAGAAAAATAAGAGATACCGAGGTAAAAAAGGTGCCTTTTATGTTAATTGTAGGAGAGAAAGAAGAGGCTGAAAATATGGTTTCGGTTAGAAAGCAAGGAGACGGGGATGTGGGAAGTATGTCGACGGAATCTTTTGCCAATTTGATTAATAAAGAAATCGAAGAAAAATTGGCCACATTTTAATAATTTGACATTAACCAGTAAAAACGGAGGTATCTATTTCAGCTGAATTTAAAAAACCTTTCAACCCGGCATTTAAAAGACCTGCCGGTACTTTTTCAAGACCAGGAGGAGCCTTCAATAGACCCCGGTTTCAGAAAAAAGAAGACGCTCACAATATCAATGAACGTATTCGTGCTAAAAGTGTCCGTGTGGTCGGAGAAGGAATTGAACAGGGTGTTTTCTCTATTGAGAAAGCTCTTGAGATTGCCCGCGAAGTAGGGCTTGATCTGGTTGAAATTGCTCCAACAGCCGACCCTCCTGTTTGTAGAGTGATTGACTATAAAAAGTTTTTATACGAACAAAAGAAAAAGCAAAAAGAGCTCAAAGCAAAGACTGCCAAAGTGGTGGTAAAAGAAATTCGTTTCAGCCCTCATACAGACGAACATGATTTCAATTTCAAACGAAACCATGCGCTTAATTTTTTGGATGAGGGAGCAAAGGTAAAAGCATATGTAATGTTTAAAGGAAGAGCTATTATGTTTAAAGAGCAGGGAGAAGTATTGTTACTCCGTTTTGCACAGGAACTTGAGGAGCATGGTAAAGTGGAGCAATTACCGCTTCTAGAAGGGAAAAGGATGATTATGATCCTAGCACCAAAGAAGAAAAAATAAATACGATTCAATCCAATACAATACCCAATAAAAAAACAGCAAATGCCCAAAATGAAAACAAAATCCTCCGCAAAGAAACGCTTTGTGGTGACGGGTTCAGGAAAAATTAAGCGTAAGCATGCGTTCAAACGGCACATTCTCACAAAGAAAGCCACGGCACGCAAACGTGCCTTGACAAAAGATGCACTGGTGCATGATGCAGACCTGAACAACGTGAAAAATATGCTTTGCCTGTAGGCAAAACATATGGTTAATTGAGTGAATACTAACCAGGTGAACAGCTAAGAAAGATCTGACATAAACAGACGCTGCAGCCAAAAAAAACAAAAACAAATGCCAAGATCAGTAAATGCGGTAGCTTCGAGAGCCCGCAGAAAAAAAGTCCTCAAACAAACAAAAGGTTATTGGGGCGCAAGGGGTAATGTCTGGACTGTTGCAAAAAACACTTTTGAAAAGGGGCAAACATATGCTTACCGTGACAGAAAGACTAAGAAACGAAATTTTCGCTCCCTTTGGATTCAACGTATAAACGCGGGTGTACGAGAACATGGTATGTCTTATTCTGAATTTATTGGCAAAATGAATAAAGCAGGTATTACTCTAAACAGAAAGACTTTGGCAGATCTTGCCATGAATCATCCCGAAGCTTTCAAAGCAGTCCTCACCTCTCTGAAATAGAATTCTCTCTTAATTCGCAAAAAAAGCCCCTTCATGGGGCTTTTTTATTGTGATCCAAATCACGCTGCTTACTACTTTTGTCTCTGATGAAACTACTTACTCAATACTAGGTGAAGATCTACAGAATTAGTCTAATGAGTTGAATTTTCATAGAAATAATAAGCCTTTAGCTTCCTATCCAAAAAAACTTCTATTCACAAGAAAACTTGTCAAATTTAAACAACAAACAATTAATTAGAGGTATTTAGCTCACTCCTACCCTTTTAAAATTCAATCAGAAATTCGATAATGATCAAAAATAAGACAGAAAGTAAGTGCTCCAAAAATAATTTCCTGTCTCAAAATTTGGTACATGCTTGCACTCTTTTTTATATCACTTTTTTTTCACAACACGCTCGAAATCCCTTCCTATTATTGCCTTATAGCCCTTGCCTTAGACAAGCTTTTAATTAACAACAAATTAACTAGGTATTATTATAGTAGATTGCTCTAAATATTCATATCAGTCTGTGATATTTTACGAAAGAATATTATGTTCTAATTTTATCGCTCTCTATTAAATCAATGATTTAAGAATGAACAGGATAAAAGAAATATTAAAGCACCAAGGTCGGTCTCAAGCGTGGCTGGCAGAAAAGATTGGCAAAAGCTATGTTGTAGTCACTAACTACTGCAATAACAAAACCCAGCCCAGCATTGTGGTTCTAAAAAAAATAGCGGAAGTCCTTGAAGTCGATGTCCGAGAATTGCTCGTTCCTACTAAAGGTAAATAAATCCGTTTGTGCAGATTGGAAACGAATCTCTGATTACGATTTAAAATTTCTTTGGGATCCACTTATTATGCCCTCATCTCCCATAGAATTAGATCGTTTTGCAACCACAGCTTCTTAAATAGCAGCCAATTGCTAATATTAAGTTGCAAATTTGCAAGCAACTCTTCACAGGAGGGACATTCTTTAACCTAGCCTTCATTTCAGAGAAATTAGGTGGGATAAACAATTAGATAGCTTCCAATGCAGATTCAGGTAGCCAGCCAGCTGCTCCATTAGCAAGTCTCACCTCCTTCCAACTTCCATTCGTTTGAAGAAGGGTGACTTTGGCACCTTCATGTAAAATAAACAAGTCAGTTCCCTTTTCGTCAGGAGACCCCTTAGCAGTAATATTAGGAGCCAGAATGATTGCTTCTGTATGTAAAGCATCAGAACTGCATCTATTCCAGGCAATAAGCGAAGTGCTGATACTTAAAAGCAGGAATGTGCATGCAAGAATAAATGAAATCTGGCGTATTAGTATCTGCGGAGACACCAGATATAGCAGAATCAAACCAATACAAATGATAAAAAAACCTATGCTATAAAATGACCACCCTCTTTCGGTAGACAGACCAAAGAAACGACGTTTCCAGATATTTATAATTTCCTCTTTGGGACTCTCTATCCGGTCAGTGATTTGGCTATTGGCAATTTTCAAATTAATATTAATATCCTCATCGTCAGGCTCAATTTTTTTTGCCCTTTCATAATTAAGAATGGCTTTGGGTATGTTTTTAGACTTATAGTATGCATTACCCAGATTGAAATATAATTCCGGAGCAATAAGCCCCTTTTTCATAGTTCCTTCATAAAGAGTTATTGCATAAGAGTATTTTTTTTGAGCATAGGCCAAATTTGCCGAATCAAGCAAATTTTTGCCATTTCCCTGGCAAATTTTAAAGAAAAGAGAAAACACTACCAATGCAAATGAGAATTTTTTCACCGTTCTAAGTATTCAGTTCATTTAAATCTTTTTTTTTCGCTCAGCCTAAATATGCTTTACTAGATCATTTTCCATTTTAGCAATCAACAAAAGGCTTTGATCATATATGCTTTTAAGATCTCCGCTAGCAGAAGAAGAAGCGTAACGGGCAAATTCGCAGGCATTTATTACAGTTATCAACTGAACTATTGTTTCTTCGCGCACTTCTTGCTTTATCAGTGTTACTTGTATTGATTCTTTTGATAAATCAGAAACAGGTATAAAAAGTTTATCACTCAGATATCCGTACAAGGCACGAAAAATTTCTTCATAAAATTTCTCTTTATTATTACTTTGTATATGTCCATAAGCGATGGCTAACCTTTTCTGAGCCATTTTGGTCGCTTTTCGGCTCTTCATAAGACGAATATCACTACGATCCTTCAGGCGTTTATGTCTTAATACTAAAAAAAGGATGAAACAGCCTCCCGGCAGTATGAATCCAAGATCATAAGCAGGCGAACCGAAAAAGTGACTTCCGCTCTCTTGCAGATCTATATTCCCAGTTTTTATGTATCGTATATCGTTAGCAATTAAAGCTACATCTTTTCTATTATTAGCAGAGACCATAACCGATACAGCGCTTGTATCCCCCACTCCTTTCTCTACTTGCAAAACAAATTCAGGGGTACGTAGCGTTACATAACTCTTTTTCTCAGGGTCAAAATAACTAAACAAAGTCTCTTCAATTCTAAAACTGCCATGATAACGTGGTATCAAAACGTATTCATTTGCCTTAGTTCCACTTACACCATCAGCCAATACACTAATATTCTCTGTTTGTTTGGGATCATAACTCTCTATATCCGAAGGGATTTTAACCTTTGGTATATCAATCAAGTTAACATTTCCTTTTCCTGTGATCGTAACATTCAAGTTAACTGCTTCATTGGTTTTGACTTTGTCTTTATTCAGTTGAGCCTTCATAGTAAATTGCCCTACAGCTCCTGAAAAGTCAATAGGTTTACCCGCTTCCGGCAATGAAACAACATCGATCTTCTGGGCTTGCCCTTTCAGTTTATATAGTACATCTTCACTGATCGGCCCGAAAAAATTCCACGGGTCCTGATTCTTACTTTGTTGCCTGACTATACAGTCAATTTCTATCGGCTCTATTTCAAGTGTTCCTGTACGTTGAGGGAACAGAAAGCTTTTTTTAAATTCAATCACAAAATACTGAACCCCATTCAATGTTTCTTTTCCTACCTGGTAGTTTTTAGGGTTTGGAATGTCCTGAGACCAAAAACCTGTATAAGCAGGCATTTTGGCATTCTGAAATCCCACCAGATTAATCCGTGCATAGACTTTATGAGTAATCGTTACTTGCTCTCCGAGATAAACCTTGGTCTTATTTAAACTACTCTTAACATACAATTGATCCGATACTGCCTGGCCGGCCTTGCTTTGTTGATTTTGATGTTGATTTCCACTACTTGCAGAAGCACTTAGCACTTCTATTGTAACACTGTTGGATTCCAGTTTCCTTCCACCAGCAGCTATTTTTGCCGGACCTATATAAAATTTTCCCTCTTTTTTAGCGCTTAAGTAGTAGGAGTAAGAATTTGACTGAGAAACATTTCCATTAATCATGGACATACTTTGAGAACTATTTGGGCCGGACAGCACATTAAAATCACTAAAATTGGGAGCCTCAAAATTATTTCCTGCGAAATCAATTGTAAAACGAATTTCAAATGTTTCATTAACGCCAACTGGATTTTTACTTACTGTAGCTGAAAATTGCTGAGCCCCAGACCATAACCCTACTAATAATAAAACGACAAAAAGGAATAACTTCTTCATTTCAATTAAGTTACGAAATCATACACAGTAATACAGTAAAACAGTAAAACAATCTACTACCAGTCCTTTTCGATTATTACGCTTTGAGCTTTATCCTTCTCTTTTTGTTTCTTAAGCTTAGCCTGTATTTTTCGTTCATTATTATTTACTTCATTCAACATTTTTTGAGCTGCGCCTTTTGAGACTTGATTCTGTTGGATTTTCTCCTGTTTGTTATTATCCTTATTACTTTTTTGATCTTCCCCACTCTTGTCATTCTTTTTATCCTTATTATCCTTGTCTTTCTTATCCTTGTCGCTCTT
>DATMOV010000490.1:0-4097 GCA_035568055.1 Cytophagaceae bacterium | reverse complement strand
AACCAATCAGATTTTTAAAGATCTTCAGAGTGAAAAATCCGACATGACTATATGGTTGGATTTTGAAAATCTTGGTAAAGCTGCTGCGAATCTTCATTCATCCGCGGCTGGAATAAAAATGAAAGACAGCTACATGACTGCCATGCTTAACTTTGAGAATGGCCAGATAGTGGTTGACTCAAAATATTATGACAACAATGAAGAATCAAAAAAATACAAAGAGGTATTTAAAGACAAAGTTTCTCCTGATGTCATCACCAATGTCCCCGGACAAACGATTATAGGAATGCTTTCACTGGCAGTAGATATGAAAAAGCTATACACTGTTCTTGACAATCAAAAACTTCTTGAAGATGTCAAGAAAAATGCAGAGCAAAGTGGAATGGGCCTCACAGCCGATCAGCTTTTCGATGTATTCAGCGGCGACTTCGTAGCTTCTTTAAATGGCGTTGAAATGGTTGAAGAAAAATCTGTCGACTATATGACAGGAGATTCTGTCACCAATAAGAACCCAAAGCCTGATTTCGCTTTCACTGCCGGTATCAGCAATAAAGAAAATCTTACTAAAATTCTTGACTTCATGGTAAAGGGCGGAATGGCTGTGCAGAAAGAAAACGTCTATGTTTTCATGGATAAATTCACACTTACCAATAAAGGAAATGTAGCGGTGTTTACCACTCCTTCGGCATTCTCAGACAAGGTTTCAAAGAGTCCTGAGAAGCTGGCTGACGATCTTTCCAGGACTGTATCTGATAATTCTTTCTCTCTTTATTTTAATCTGGCTAAAGTTCCAGCTGAAGTAATGTCAATGGCAGGTCCAGGACAATCATATCTGGAAAAATCTCCGATCGAATCAATTTGCATCACAGGTTCAAAAATTAATCAGAGTATTTCTACAGGTAAAATTGTGATCGCCATGAAGAAAAAAGATGAAAATAGCCTGGTTGTTTTATCTCAGGCTTCTGATGAAATGAATGGACAATAATAAACAATAATGAATCTTACCCTTGATCATGTAACTCCGGCCCCATTGGCCGGAGTTTCTTTTAGCTCAGAGATCTGGAACACTTCCGTATCTTTTGAAAAAGGGAAATTCCATAAAATCTTCGCTCCTTCAGGGAAGGGCAAGTCCACTTTCATTCATATCCTTTACGGATTAAGAAAAGATTTCACCGGCACAGCAACTATCGGAAGTTCTTCCATAAATTCCATCTCTAATGATCAATGGGCGAAGTTGCGTGCCACAAGTATTTCCATTGTGTTCCAGGATCTGCGTCTGTTTCAGGAATTAACCGCTCGGGAAAATATTGAAGTGAAAACCAGCCTGCTCAAAGAAAATAAAGAGAATGAAATAGAACGGTTTTCAGAAGCACTTGGCGTAAGTCATTTGCTTGAAAAGAAAATAAAAATTCTGAGCTATGGAGAGCGCCAAAGAATAGCCATCATCAGAAGTCTTATGCAGCCCTTTGAATGGTTGCTGCTGGATGAACCATTCGGTCACCTGGATGAAGCAAATATCATAAAAGCCTGTGAGCTTATTGAGAGCGAATGCAAAAAAAGAGGAGCAGGAATTTTGGTGACTTCCCTTGGAACGGATTATTTTCTGAAATATGACAATCAATACAGTCTTTAAAAAATAAGCTCCTTGAGAAAGATCCTGAATAAAATATTTATAGCCAAGCTTGGAATCAGCCGGCTGCTATTGTCGGGCTCGGGACTTATATTCGGCTTAACGCTCGTGCTGCTGGCTTTGCAGCTTTATACGTCCCTCCTGACGGTATTCAGACCCGAAAATACCACGGGGGATTATCTTACCGTGTCCAAAGATGTAGGGCTGAGCAATATGTTGTTTTCTAAAAAAGCAGAATTTTCAGAAAAGGAATTAGAAGACCTTAAGAGGCAGCCATTCGTGGAAAATTCCGGCTCGTTTATACCAGGACATTATAAAGTGCGTGCTTCTTCCGAAAGGCTTGGCTTCAGCACGGATCTGTTTTTTGAATCCGTCCCCGATCAATTTATAGATAACAGACCTGGCGCTTTCAGATGGTATGAAGGCAGCGATTTTGTGCCTATCATTCTCACAGACCAGTTTCTTGACATGTACAATTTCGGCTTCGCCGGTGCCAACAACATGCCGCAGGTTTCCCGCTCCACCATCGGCCTGGTACCATTAACAATAAAACTGGAAGGAAGCGACGGCAGCGGCGAATTCAAGGGCAAAGTGGTAGGCTTCAGCAGCAGAATTTCTTCCGTACTTGTTCCGGAAGCATTCATGCTTTGGACAAATAAAAAAATAGGGAGAATAGAAAAAAATAATCCTTCGCGCGTCATCATAAAAGTAAATAAGCAACATGCCGCCGAGGTGGAAAAATATTTTGAAAAGAACGATCTGAAAGTTGATGAAGAAAAAGTGAGGCTCAACAAAATAATTGGTATCGCGGATATTATGGTCTCTGTGCTGGTTGGAATAGGGTTTGCCTTTATCATTTTCTCCCTGGTCATTGTGGTTATGAACTTCTCTTTGCTTATTTATCAGGCGAGGGAGGAAATAAGTTTGCTCAGGCAGATGGGCTATAAGAACTCAACCCTGTTTGGCCACCTGTGCAAATACTTTATCATATTTTATACCTTCTCTATTGCCATTTCAATTTCACTTTTTTATTTATTGAATCATTGGATAACCGATTCTTTAAAAGGCAAAGGAATTGAGCTGGCTGAAAAAATAAACAGCCCAGTGATGATGACCGGAGCTGTTTTCATTATAGTATCATTGATCATTGTCATGCTTTCTTTGCAAAGAAGCTTGCAGAAAAGCTAACGTAACTCCGATTTTTAATCGGAGTACATTGCTGATTATTTATGGGCTGGCTATTTATAATAAATACAAACCAATACCACCTGAACACATTTTATAGTATAACCGACGATGCGCAGCCATTTCAGATCGTAAAACGCATTGATCACAAGAATTGAAATAGGAATGATAGGAAGATAACCTAATTGTAAGTTATGATTGTAGTAAACGACAGTAGCTGCATTAATAGTAACGAACATGACCAGAGAAAGAAATATTCTTTTTCTGTTTTGCTGAAAATATTTTTCAGCCGGATCATCCGGAAAATTATTCTCCAACAACAGGTTTGCTACATAAATAAAAGAGGCCAGCGGAGAAAGAAGCTGAATCACGAAATTCAGATAGCTGGTTTCAATGTTATTGATCCGGTCATAAAATATATACCAGTTAAATATAATGGTTTCAAAAGAAATGGCTATCAGCATCAGGTGCTCCCAATATAATTTCCCTTTACCCCTCGATGCTTTTCCTAAAAACCATGCCAGCTCCGCCAATGAAATACCAAACAACAAGGCGGGGACCATTTGCAAAAATTCTACTTTCGACATACGGTTAGAAATGTTTTAAACTCGTTTTCTAAATATAAATAAAATTTACTATTAGTATGGGTTTCATCATCCTGGCAGGCTTTAATGACCACTCCTGCCGCAAGTTTAGCGCAGCGTAAACTTGTGGCTTTTTATTATTGAAGCTTTCAGCTTCATACTTATTCAATATATATAATATCAATCAAGCCCTTCCCTCCGCTATAATCTATTGTGCTGCTATATAAATATTCATGTGCTTCATTCACAAACCCGGCTTCGATAGGATTATTATGAATATAATCCAGCTTCTGTTGCATCACTTCATTGCTAAATAATTCAATAGGATGATTATTCTGCTGCCAGAATTGATATGTTTCATTATTAGGATTATGTTGACCCGCTCTTTTAAACATCCATAACATCCAGTCTCTCCGGCTTTCTCGAGTATTTTCTTCAATTGCCTTCAGAATACTTTTCGATGTATGACGTTTCATATCCCGTAAAATATGCTCCATCTTTTCGCCGGTGCTTCCTATTATCAAATGAACATGACTGCTCATGATACACCAGGCATATAGTTCCATTCCCTTATTGGCAATACAATACTTAATGCTGGCTGTTATGATTTCTTTGTATTCGCGACGGATGAAGACATCTATCCAGTTAACTGTTGCAAACGAAACAAAATAAACTTTCGACTGATCTCTGATCTTATA
>DATMOV010000489.1:0-4967 GCA_035568055.1 Cytophagaceae bacterium | reverse complement strand
ATTTGACACAGGGAATGACGATCAGTGATGCGAATTTTTCTTTTGATCCCGCAAAAATGAATATCAAGAATCTGACCGGCACATTGGGCAAGAGCGACATGAAGGTTGATGGTTATATCGCCAATTACATGGGTTATATGTTTTCCAATGGAACAGTTCAGGGAAAAATGAATTTCGCATCAGAAAAATTTGATGTGAATGAGTGGATGACTGAGAATGTGCCTGCAGCACCCGGCACACCGGCACCACCAGCAGATACCGCAGCGTTCGAAGTGCCTAAGAATATTGATTTTGTACTGGCTTCCAATATCAAGACTGTGCTTTATACTAATATGAAGATGGAAAACCTTACAGGTAACATCATTATGAAAGATGGGATCTGCAAAATGGATAAGATCAACTTTAATATGCTTGGAGGATCTATCGCCACGAATGGTTCTTACAATACTCAGGATATTAAAAATCCAAAGTTCTCAATGGATCTCGACATGAAGAATCTTAGTATACCTGAATCTTATAAAACTTTTAATACATTGAAAAAATTCGCTCCTGCCGCTGAAAGTATGACCGGAACATTCTCGTCGAAAATGAACATGTATGGAGGACTTGGCAAAGACATGATGCCGCTTTACAATACATTAACGGGTGCCGGGAATGTTCAGATCATTGACGCTCAATATAAGGACAGCAAAGTATTTTCTACTATCAGCACGATGACCAAACTAAAAGACCTGGATCCGCTTGCGATGAAAGACGTGAATGTGAAATTTAAGATCTCTGATGGAAAAATCGCCGTAGATCCTTTTGACCTGAAAGCGGGAAACACTAAAATGAATATATCAGGAAATCAGAGCATAGACGGGGCGCTGGATTATCTCATTAAAATGGATGTTCCTGCGGGAGCAGCTGGAGCTAATGTGAATGATGCTCTCTCCAAACTTACTGGCGGAACACCAAGCGGCAATGAAAATGTGAAGATGGATTTCAAAGTAGGTGGTACATATAAAGACCCTAAAATCGGACTGTCAGGTTCCAATATGAAAGACCAGGCAAAGGATGTTATAAAAAATGCTGTAGAAAATAAGATAAAGGATGAGGTCAATAATAACCAGGATGTGCAGAAGGCAAAGGATGATGCTGACAAGGCAAAAAAGGATGCTGAAGATAAAGCCAAACAGGAAGAGGATAGGCTCCGCAAGCAGGCAGATGAGAGAATAAATGCGCAAAAAGACTCTCTGGCCAAAATGGCTAAAGATAAACTGAAAATTAAAAAACCCTGGTAAATTAAAATGCCCGCTTCGTCGGGCATTTTCATGGAATAAGATAATGCCGATGAATAAAATTTATTTTTTATTTTATTTTTTATCTTTTACTCTTCAGAGCTGCATAGTACCTCAGTTCGCCGAGCCTCAGCCCGCAGGAGTGAAACACAAAAATTGTTTTCCTTCTAAGCTTTGGGGCAGGTATAATGTGACGCTGTTGAATATGAGCGCACAGCCGGATAATCAATCAAGCATTATCATTGACAGCACTCACCTTAGTTTATATGAGGCCAGGAAAATTAAGGTTTCACTTTCCGATGTGAAAGCTGACTCCAACACTATGCTAATTGATGGATATATTTATATAAAAGAGAAATCGGAAACTAAAGTCAATCCTTATAAATTGATAAATGACACAATCTATTATACCGATTCCAATACGGTGGAGTTGAGTTTATCCGGCAACTGCATATTTAAGGAATGGAAAGGCCATTATTTTTTAAACCGTAAAAGAGAAAAATATTGGGATGTGCTATTGATGGATCAGCAACCAGATAACAACTATACGATACAGGCGCTGATCCTTAGTGAGAAGATAGAAAATGAGTCACAGCTTTTTTCAGATCCTTCCGAAATTCCCATAGATTCATTTTACTACAAGAAAGCCCCTCCGGAAGCCCAAAAACCTGATACAAAAAACCGCAAACAATTTTACCTCGAAGACCTGGAGAAGATAACTTCCTGTAAAAAGGAAGGCACGGAATACATCATTAAACCTTCTAAATCACAATTAATGAAACTGATCAGAAAGAAGTTCTTCAAAGAAGTATGGAGGATTGAGAAGGTTAAGTGATTCGATAGTTAAATAAGTCGCTAAAAACACCATGAAAAACCGCTGCGGATGGACAAAAGATGATGCATTGATGATCGCATACCATGATGAAGAATGGGGCGTTCCGGTGCATGATGACAAAAAGCACTTTGAGTTTCTGCTGCTCGACGCTTTTCAGGCGGGACTGAGCTGGAAAACCATTTTATACAGACGCGATGGTTTTCGCAAAGCATTCGCAGATTTTGATGTCCGGAAAGTAGCTAAGTTCCCTGAAAAGAAACTGGAAAAACTGATGCATGACGAAGGCATTATCCGCAACAGATTAAAGATCTATGGAGCGGTAAAAAACGCAAAGGCTTTTATGCAAATACAAAAAGAGTTCGGATCCTTTGATAAATATATCTGGCAATTCACGGGTAACAAAACAATTGATAATAAAAGGAAATCTATCAAAGATATTCCCGCCACTACCAAAGAAAGCGATGCGATGAGTAAAGATCTGAAAAAGCGCGGTTTCACTTTTGTGGGCTCCACAATTTGCTATGCATACATGCAGGCAGCAGGTTTGGTGAACGATCATACCATAGATTGCTTCAGGCGAAAATAAATTACTTGTCTTCATCCATTGTCTATTGTTAAACAGAAGAATACAAGAATGAAAATAGAAATTATTAAAGGAGATATTACCAAGATTGCAGATGATGCTATCGTGAGTCCGATTCTCTTAATAACTCCTCCCTTTACCCAACTCAATACGCCATATCCTGCAACGGCTTATTTGAAAGGTTTCTTAAACACAAAAAAAATAAAATCCCATCAATCAGACCTGGGCATTGAAGTGATCCTGGCATTATTTTCTGCTAACGGATTTAAAACGTTATTTGAAACGCTGGCCCGGAAAAAAACTTCGCTTTCAGCAAATAGCAAGAGGATCTTTAATCTTCAAAAGGAATATATCAAAACCATAGACCTGGTCATTGATTTTTTGCAGGATAAGAACCCTACTCTTGCTCATATTATCTGTGAAGGAAGTTTTCTACCCGAAGCTTCCAGGTTTGAGCAATTGGATGATCTGGAATGGGCATTCGGAACAATGGGAAGCCGGGATAAAGCAAGACATCTGGCTACTCTTTATCTGGAAGATATTTCGGATGTGATTAAGGATGAAATTGATCCTCACTTTGGCTTCAGCAGATATGCCGAACGGCTTGGGCGATCAGCAACTGAATTTAATGAGCTGGATGCTGAGCTTAATAAGCCCGATAGTTTTATTGACAAAATTTTAATAGGAATATTAAAAGAGAAGATCACCTCCGTGAAGCCTGGCTTGGTTGCCATCTCTGTTCCTTTCCCTGGTAATTTATACAGCGCTTTTAAATGCGCACAATGGATCAAAAAAAATCATCCTGCCATTAAAATTGTATTGGGCGGAGGATTTGCCAATACAGAGCTTCGTTCTATCAGCGAAAGCCGCGTCTTTAATTATATTGATTTCATCACGCTCGATGATGGTGAAGCGCCCATCCTTAATCTGATCGATTACCTGGATGGCAAACGCAACATGGACGATCTTAAAAGAACATTCGCATGTATCAATAATAAAGTCACTTATTTCAACGGCTCAAAAGATAAGGATTTTGCCCAGAAAGATGTTGGCACACCTGACTACTCAGACTTTTTTCTGGACAAGTATTTATCGGTGATAGAAATTGCCAATCCTATGCACCGTTTATGGAGCGATGGCAGATGGAATAAGCTCACGCTGGCTCATGGCTGTTATTGGGGCAAATGTACTTTTTGTGATATCTCACTCGACTATATCAAACGTTATGAGCAAACCACTGCGGAATTACTCTGCGATAGAATTGAAGAGCTCATCAATCAAACAGGCACCAACGGATTTCATTTTGTGGATGAAGCAGCACCGCCGGCTCTGATGAGAGATCTTGCACTGGAAATTATCAGAAGAAATCTTACAGTAGTTTGGTGGACAAACATACGGTTTGAAAAAAGCTTTACGCTGGATCTTTGTCTTCTGCTTAAAGAATCCGGGTGTATCGCAATTTCAGGAGGATTGGAGGTGGCTTCGGACAGACTGCTGGAAATGATTGTAAAAGGAGTAACCATCGCGCAGGTAACAGAAACCTGCCGCAACTTTACCCAGGCAGGCATTATGGTGCATGCTTACCTGATGTATGGCTTTCCTACTCAGACACAACAAGAGACTATCGATTCTTTAGAAGTGGTAAGGCAATTATTTATGAATGGTGTGCTACAATCCGGTTTCTGGCATCAGTTTGCTATGACGGCTCACAGTCCGGCCGGATTAAATCCCGAGCTGTTTAAAGTAAAAAGAGTTGATAATATCCATGGCACTTTTGCAAACAATGACCTGGTGCATATTGATGAGATCGGGGGAGAACACGAGGCTTTCAGCGAGGGGCTCAAAAAATCATTATTTAATTATATGCATGGAATAGGTTTTGATTTTCCATTGGATAAGTGGTTTGATTTTAAAGTTCCCCGCACTAAAATATCTCCTCAGTTAATTCAAAGAATATTATCACTTGAAGAAGAAAAAAGCGTGAAGGCCGGTGCAAAAATTGTGTGGCTGGGAAATAATCCTTCTGTAAAATTCTATACAAAAAATAAAAAAGGAAAAGACATTCCAATGTCTGAATTAACTTTCACGAATAAAAAGAATGACTTTAAAATTGAGATCAAACAAGACCTTGGGATCTGGCTCAGCGAAATGTTAACTAAACTTTCTGTGAGCAATAAAAAGACATATTCCTATATAGAAGTTGAGCAGAATTTCAAGAAGCAAGGCCTTGGTAGCTTTGAAGATTTCTGGAACAATGATTCACTTGTTG
>DATMOV010000488.1:0-4890 GCA_035568055.1 Cytophagaceae bacterium | reverse complement strand
AGCCAATCCCTTTTCAAAAGTAGATAATTCAGGTGATCCAGCATGTTCACCAAGGGTATTAAAAATGCCCTTTTCATTTTCAATCTTATTCCAGAAATCTGTATAATTTTTAGATCCCTTATCAACAACTTGCTTGAGTTCTTCATCAGTTAAATCAAAAGGCTTTTTATTTTCCAATTTTGATCTTATGGCTGGCGAAAGAGAATCCAACGTCTCTCTCTTTAAAAAATCAATTTCATCATTTTCAATAGCATCAGCAATGACACGTTCCATATCTTCTGGCTTAATTTTGTTTGCTAACGCTTGATAATGCCCTAATTTACTATCTAATAATCTTTGAATATTTTTTTCTGTAAAATGCCCAACTTTTCCACCAGCAATTGCGGCTAATAGAACTAAAGGAAGTTCTGCTTGCCAAGGTAGTTTTGCTTCATGAGAAGCTGCTGCGATCTCTCCTCCTGCAACAGAAGCCCCAATTCCTACACCAGTTGGCTTTGTTTCACCAAACTTTCCTAATACTTCCCCCACTTTTTCTAATTTAGAAGAAGACGCTGCTTTGCCTAGAGCTTTAATTCCAGCTCCATATCCACCGGTTCCAAAAATACTGCCCATAAACTTTGACATTTCAGTAATGTAAGCATCCTTATCACGGGTAACTTCACCTCCATATTTATCGATAACTTTATTCAACTCATGCGTTAAATTTGGAATATTGCGTCCTAATGCATGTTCTGGAAGACCAGTTAAATTTAAAATGGTACCAACAAGGTCGGGAATAAATCCCATAGCACTTGTAGCTATATTCTTAGCTATTGGACCAATATTTTCTCTTTCATATTTCATAGCTCTTAATGCAGATGGAATAACATTCGCTCCTGTCTGGGAAATACCATAAGAAATGGGGTTTTGAGTCAGCGTATTACTCTTTCTAACGCGACTTGGATCAAGATTTAATCTTTCGGCAATGCTCCTTTTTTCAGGATTATTATTCTCTAAAGGACGATTTGAATTTTGATGGGGTACCCCTATTTCCGGTTGAATTTGAGGAGGTCCCCCTCCTTCGATTCCATTCTGAGAAAGATTAGGTACTTTAGGTGGAGTGGGTACTTGATTTACATTCTGTTGAACATCTCCAGGCCTTCTAACACGACTTGGATCAAGATTTAATCTTTGAGAGATACTCATTGTCTTGGTACCCCACCCATTTGTATAGCCGCATCAATACGGGGATCATTTATATCAAATTCTAATACTTCTCCTGTTTCAGGATCATCTATCAATACAATGTTAGATAATTTATTTTGTATTTCAGGAGTTGGAGTAACAGTTAAATCAACAGGAGGACGATTGTATTTATTATTATTTCCAATATGTAACTGATCTTTTATTTCTTCCAGAGATTCTCTTTTTGATGAGAACTCTTGAGAATTCATCTTTGTAACATCAAATGCCTCTTTATTTATACCTAAAGGAACTAAATTAGGATGGTCATCTAAAAATTCACTAAATCCTTGGGATGATGGAAACGCTCCTCGAGAATCCGCTTCTTCTGCGTAAAGACCATACGCTTTCAAAGTTTGAACCTGCTGAAGTTTCGTTTTAAAATTTCGAAGACGAGACTCATAAGGTTGATCCCAATTCGGCATTCCTTTAAGTAAAAGTCTCACTCTTTCATCAGTAACTTGGGTTCCAAGAGCTCTTGCAAATCCTTGAGCTATATTAGAGGTTTGTTTATCATATTGAGCGATTGCATTTCGAGTTTCTTCGCTTTTAATATCAAGAAAACCTTTGTCTGCCGAGGCTCTATTTAAATATGAATCTATATCCGGCGTCGTTTCAATGAGGCCTAAAAATTCAGGAAAAAGAGTTGTTTCCATACTTAAAGTTTCTTTTCCCATTGCAAGAGAATCACTTAAAGAACGCTGTCTAGCCGTTGCAGAAGGGCCTTTAACTAAGCTTTGTAATTTTTCATTAGTGCGCAGATTATTCCCTTCTTCTCCTCCTCCCATTGATGCGCTTATTTCAGACTCATACTTCCTTCGTCTAGCATCATTAACACCTTCTAAGCTTCTAACTTTTCGTTCCTCTAAAGCCTGTTTTTCTTGGTACTGTTGCCTTTTTTCTTGAAGCTGCATTTGATAATCAGGATCAATTGCTGAAAGACGGTTATTGCTATATTCCTTTCCAAAGATCAGTGCAGGTAAATTTTTAATATTTCCTTCTTCATCCACAAAATCCCGAGGAGAATTAGTAAGACCACTCACAAAAGCAGGCATCTTTTCCCCTGTAATTTCCTGATATTTAAGACGCATTCTATTTACCATTTCTAAGCGGCTCTGCTCATCGGCCCCTCTTTCTATGGCACTCTCAAAACCCCAGTAATCAGGAATAACAGCTTCACGGCCTTTTTCATCTCGACGATGCTTTTCACTATCAACAAGCGTTTGATCATTTATCGCTGTTATCGAATCAATTACATTCTTATGTTCTTTATAAAGTTTCTCATTTTCAAATATACTTCCTAATTCAGCAGCATTCTGTAAACCTTGTGTAAAACCTGAGGCTACTGAGCGCCATCCTTGAGTACTGCCACCCAAACTTGCATTGGACTGACCAGCTATCTTTCCAAAAATATCAGATGAAGATTTTCTTCCTTCAGATAATTTTCGCTTTTCACCTATAAGACTAATTGCATTCTTAATAGGATCTGCTCTAGAGCTCATTTTTTCTGATTTATAAGTTGGTCTTTTTGCATCTGCCATGTTTGTTTATCCAAATATTCTTGTTGCAAGTTTTTGTCCACCAGAACCTTCAGGACCCATAAGCATAGCTCCTCCTGCGGTCCCAGCAACATTTCCTAAGGTGCTTCCTAAAAATTCACCAAAAGAAGGTGGTCTATATTGTTGTTCAAGTTGAAATCTCATCAAATCTTGCTGATTTTGTGCATTTGTCTGATTAAATTGATTTGAATACTTGGTTTGGGAACGATTAAAAGCATTATTATAACCTGTATTCGTTCTATCAACTTGTTGTCCGTACCCTGTATTTAACCGACCAATTTCAGCTTCATGCTGTAGTAAGGCATTTCGATTCTGAATATTATAAGCATCTAATTGTTGCGCATTCATCAAATTTTGCTGGTTTAAAGCCAATTCTGGCGCACGTGTCATAAGTGCCTTATTGGCATCCTCTCCCCGCAGTTGTGCCCCTAATTTAAACTGATTATACCGTTCGTTAAGTGCGGATTGACGTCTCGCCTCTAAATCCGCAAGTTGTTGTTGTGCCAGCCCATATTCAGTTTGTGCATTACCTAATTGAGCACGACGTGCTTCTTCTCGTAAATTATAGCCAGCCATATTTTGACCGAGCTGCTCTTGCTGAAGTCCACGACCATATTCCCGAGCGCGTAGTTCTGATTCTTGACGTGCGCTATTAATTTCACGTTGCAAACGATCTCTTTGCGCATTGCCGTATTCAGATCGGTCTAATCCTCTTTGATTAAGATCATGCTCCATTTGATGACGATTTCGTATAATATCTTCATCTAAATATCTTTTTTGAATTTGTCTTAAATCATTTATTTCGCGATCTACATTTTGAAATTGGAAAACCCCCTGTAAATCTTTTATTCTTTCTTTACCTAAATTCGCTATCACATCAATATAGGGCTTAAAAGGAACTACCTTTTTAGGATCATACTTTTCAAGCTCTAAAATACCCTTAATGGACTGATCAAAAAGCTCAGCTCCCTTCTTCCAAAAAGCTTCTTCTTCAGGCGTTCTAGGAAGCTTTTGTTTAACAAATCTTTCCTTACCATCAGGTCCACGTCCTTTTGTAAATTTAACACCTGATATCTCATCAATAAAATCAAGAATTTCCTTTGGTTTTGGAACCGTAGGTAAAGGTGCTAATTTAGGTTGTACAGGGGGAGTAGGAAGCACAAAATCATTGTTCGGTTTAGCGACAGCTACACCAGGCGCAGGCGTTCCTCTACCGCGAACTGTATTCGAATAATTTTGTATTCTACTAGGAGTCTTTGTTGCAGGCGCAGGCGTCGCTTTAACAGGAGCTTTATCTAAAAGTTTAGGTAAGCGCGGAGGGGGGGGGAGACGCCGAGGAGCAGGAGGTGTAGCATCCGATCCAAATGACATTATAAATCTCCTCTATAAAACCAAGTTTCATCTATGTTTAAAGATATAACATTTAATTTGGTGCACATCTTTAACAATGTCCTTATTGACTTTTGTTCTGTATGAATAAGTATACTCTTATAACCCATTAAAAATGGATAACTTAGCAAATATATGAGTAACTTTTTATATTGTTTATGATACCGATTTTCCTTAAAGATATAAAGGGAAATCTCAACACATCCTTCCTCATACTCATTCCGTGATTTAAGTCCATAAAGCCCAATATCGTGCCCTTCATCATCAATAATAAAAAAATAAGACTTATGAGCTTCACAAAATGTTGGAAAGGCATTTTTAATCTCATTTTCCGGAACTTCTTCAAATTTCATGTCGACTGAAATATAATCCCAGCCGTAATGTTACTTGAATCAAACGCAGTAAATGTACTATTAACTACACTTATATTAAATGTCGTTGAAGTGATTCTAGTAACTTGTATAAAAGAAGGATTATTAAGTGCAGTCCAATATGCATTTCCACCTAAGGTATAAAAAGTATAATTATTAGGATTAGAAAATGTAACCGTATAAACACCTGTTGAAGATTTTACAACATTTACAATATTATTGGATTGACTAATCGTAGCAATAACCCCTATCCCTTGTTGACCATTAAAAACAACAAAAGCTCCATTAATTGTAGAAGCCCCAACACTGGAAGCTATCATATTACTTTCATCAATCGTTTGAGTTGCTAT
>DATMOV010000487.1:0-5700 GCA_035568055.1 Cytophagaceae bacterium | reverse complement strand
CTACTCCTCCATGCTGATCTATTACCATATCAGAAATCTTGCCTTTTAACTGTATAACTTTGTCCAGGTATTTTTTATTGGCTGTGGCTGTATCCTTATCATAATCAGCAAGAAATTGGGCTGATGTCAGGGAAAATGCAGGCTCTTCTCTCACAACATTCCTGTGAGGCTTATTAAAAATATAATATACCGAAGCACCGATTATCAATATAACTACTATTAAGCTTAAGTATATTGCTTTTCTCATATGTATTAATTAGAGAATTTTATTTAATTTACATTAATACATCCAAAAACAAAATATGAAACGGCTAATATTTCTGACGCTCTCTTTTAGTTTGTTTATACAGCTGACAGGATGTATTTCAAAAAACGAGGTGGAACTTTATCCCTGTGATACCAACAATGTAAGTTACTCAAAGAATATCAAACCCATAATTGCAACCAACTGTTATAAATGTCATGACAGTAATAATGCACCTCTTTTTGCGAATAATAATCACCTGGATTCTTATGATAGCCTTAAACTTCATATTAAAAACGGGCTCACTTATAATATTGACCATGTCCCGGGTTTTCTGGCAATGCCGAAAGGAGCACCCAAACTGGCAGACTGCGACATCGCTAAAATAAAAGCCTGGGCACATCAGGATACCTTAAACAACTAAATACTATGAAAACATTTTTAAGTTTACTTTTATCATTGCTGATTTCATCATTTTGTCTGGCTCAGGATAAATATATGACCCGCACTGGCCATATCTCATTTCTTTCTGATGCGCCAAAAGAAAAGATCGAAGCTCACAATTATCAGGTTTCAAGCATCCTCACCTCCGCAGGCGATATTATATTCAAAGTACCTATCAAGAGCTTTGAATTCAAACAGGCGCTGATGCAGGACCACTTCAATGAAAATTATATGGAATCTGACAAATACCCTCAGGCGAGCTTCAAAGGTAAAATCCTGAATATGGACAAGATCGATTTGAAGAAAGATGGAAAACAAATGGCAGACGTAGAAGGAGAAATTACGATGCATGGAGTTACGAAGAAAATAAACACCAAAGCGACGCTTGATATTAAAGGCGGAAAGGTTAAAGCAACCACTACTTTTCCTGTTACATTAAAAGAGTATAACATTATTGTACCAAAGGTGGCAAGCGAAAAGTTACAGGAAACAGTGCAAGTAACAGCGGACCTCAACTACGAACACACCAAATAATTAAACGTGAAGAAATTCAGTATATTTTTTTTTATAATAGGCTTATATATAGGGAGCCCAACAGGATATGCCCAACAGGATAGCCTTATGAACATGCTGGACGACAGCCTTGCTAAAGCCAAAAAAGAACCTGTTATTTCAGCCTTCATGGGAACCCATATTATTAACGGGCAATCTGTTGAAAATCCAGGCAAAAAGATTTTGCAGTTTTATATTGGCCACCGCTTTGATGCATTCGGAGCTAACAGCAACAATATAATTTATAATTTCTTCGGTCTGGACGCTGCCACGATCCGTATTGGATTTGACTATGGCATTACTGACAGGCTTACTGCAGGAGTAGGCAGGTCCAGCCTTCAAAAAACTTACGATAATTTTCTTAAATATAAATTATTGCGACAAACACAGGCAGGAATGCCTATAACTATAGTGGTATATACCAATATGGCAATTGCCACCGCTGACCAGTCGAATGATAACCGGACGATAAAATTCGAGGACAGGTTAACCTACACAAATCAATTACTCATTGCACGTAAGTTCAATAAAAAGTTATCGATACAATTATCTCCTACACACATCCATAGAAATGTTGTTCCCACTCCGCAGAATCAGAATGATGTGTTCGCAATGGGATTTGGAGGAAGATATAAAATTCTAAAAAGAGTTTCCTTTAATGCAGAATATTTCTATCTGCTCCCTGGTAATACAGCCACCAGTTTCAGTAATTCTTTTGCGGCGGGTTTTGATATAGAAACGGGAGGGCATGTATTTAACCTGCATTTTACTAATTCGCCAGGTCTCACCGAGTCGCAGTTTATTCCACAAACTTCAGGCAACTGGAAAAAGACACTTCGCTTCGGTTTTAATATTTCGAGGGTATTCAGCTTAAGAAAAAAATAATATTAGAGAATTATTGCTTCTCACTGATTGCTTCAAAAATCAATCTGGATTTATTCTTTAATAAGCTTCAGCATTTTTACATCATTGCTCTGAATGATCTGGCAGAAGTAAAAGCCACTGTTTAAGAAATCAGCATTGAACGGTATCTCGTGCAAGCCTGCGTTCAGATAGCCGTTTGATAAGGTTGTTACTTCCTTTCCTATTTCATTATACACTACAATTTTAATTACACCAGCATTCGCTAAAGAGAAACTAATGGTAGCAGTATTGTTGAACGGATTAGGTTGTACCTTGAAATTGGTAAAAGATGATACAGGGCTTGTAGTTCCCAGCGTAAGCGAGTGTGTGGTAACGTCAACATAATTCAAATTAAAATCTCCATAATCAAATGCCACTTTCATTATTTTTGTTCCTGATGTTAACGCGATATTTGGTATAGTAACAGTTTGCCAGTTTTGCCAGCCGCCGGTATTAGGTACACTGATATTTCCCGTTACATTTACTCCATCCATTTCTATATGAAATTGTTTACCTGACAGAGTAGTTGCCACGCGCACTTTTATATCATACATACTATCAGCAGTTACATTAACGGTATATCGCAGCCATTCTCCAGGTTGTGTCCAGCCAATATTATAACCTCCTCCGGCATCAGAGGTTGCTTCTATGTCTACGGAACCCAGGCGATAAGCTCCGCCATTATTTCCAGCATCAAGATCGTGATAAGAAATATTATCACCGCCCATATCATAATTCTCCGCTTCTATTCTCCCCGGAATTGCCCACGCGCTTCCTCCAAAAGGAGTTTCAGTTCCCGGAACTACGTAAACAGTATCAACGATGGAGGTGGTTATTGCGTGCTGGTTATCAAAAGCTTTTGCGGTGATATAATAAGTTCCGGATCCTGCCCCGTACCAATTAATGCTGTAAGGAGCTGTGGCATCTTCTCCTATTTTAAAAGAGCCGGCATAGAATGCTACTTTGAGAACGCTCCCTGTTGGGTCGGGATCACTGGCATTCGCAGTTAAATTAATAATATCTGATTCTGTGAATGTCAATTTATTCGCAGAAGTGATATTTACCAATGGAGGAATATTGTTAAGAGAGCTTTGTACAACGTTATTGATAGCGGTTAATAAAGACTTAGTACCAGGGGCATCCATCTTCAAGTGCCATATCATAATCCCGCCCGCGTTATTAAGGGCAAGGGTTGTTTTATCCTGGATTTCAGGAATACCATTGTAATAAATTTTTGTGCTTGTGTTCACAATTACAGTATCATGATTTTCAGATCCGGCATACAAAGCAACAATTGTGTTGTAATCACTTTCATAAGCTGAAACTGGGCTGGTAATAAAACCATAACCATAAAATGGGACTCCCAAAGACAATTTAGCTTTCGCGATTCCCCGGTTAGTTCCCCAATAATTGAGATCACTTACTGCCATGGAATAAGGAGAATGCTGACCAGGGCTTCCGGGTGACCAGGTTCCGGTTGCATCATAAGACATGATATTTATGAAATCGAACTGTGAAAGAGCAGCATTGGTAAAGCTACCAGCTTCCCATGTCGCCACAGCCGCAGTTAAGAGTATTCCGGCAGGAAGCGCAGCCTTCAGGTCTGTAACAAATTTTTGATAATTGGCATCTATAGACGATCCCTCGAGATCTATATCCACTCCATCCAAACTGTAAGTATTAACAAAGCCAACTATTTTAGTAATGTACGCAGCTCTGTTTGCATCGAGCAAAAGATTGGACCAAATAGCAGCAGGTGCGTTAGATCCTCCCAGAGAGATGAGAATTTTTACATTGCTGTTATGCGCATATTGAACAGCAGAGCTTAACCCTGTCGTTGGCCCTAAATCCCCTGCTGCTGCAGGGTTTAGAAATGCGATATTAAGATGTGTTATTTTAGTATAATCAAGAACACTTGCATCCGTCGAAAGATTTCCCCAGTTAGGCAAATAGCCTACTACCCTGAACTGAGCGGATGCGCGGATGGATAAAATGGCCAGTATCAGTATAAAATAAATTTTTCTGTAAGATGTACTTTTCATTCAATAGGTGTTATCTAAAACGACTATACTTTATATCTACGAATTTAAGCCAGGAAAGATATTTATCGAATAAAAAATTATACTTTACCGCAGAAAAATCCAGGTTTTATTCATTTAAAGCGAGCTTTGACCCACCTAGATCGCAGGTTAAACCCAGTATCGTGGGTATTGAAGGAATAAAGAATAGCTATTCTGCCCTATTTTGATGGATTTTTTATTTTTTTTCAGAAAGAAATAGGGTCTCTTACAGCATTTGCCGAGGTTTTAAAAACAGATAAACCCAACTATGGGGACACAAAAGATGAGATGTAAAATCGTATGACTTCCGTAAACAGTTACGATGGGCGGAATTAAAGATAATCAAACACTAAGATCCACCTATGTAATTTATCTGCTACTGACTTATACTTGTTTAATAGTAAATGGCAATCCCAAAATATCACTGTAGTCTTCTCCTGCCTCTTGCATATCTTCATCGTCCTCCTCGTAATACCAGATAACCTCAATTTTTTTTCCTTGCTTGAGAAGGACACTTAATCGCTTAAAAATATCAAGGATACATTTTGAAGAGCTGGTATTGAAATATTCAAACTTCACTTCTACCTTGGTTATTTCCTGGGGTGATTTAACATAGTCGTCAAGCCAGTTCATAATAGGCTCATAAAATTCCACCGAATTCTCAGGTGTGGACCGGCCTTTTAATTCAATACTTCCTGTCTCTGCGTCAAAACTTACATGAGGAGTATGTGTTGTGGGAGACAATGACAATGATTTCATACTTCTTGTTTGGGAATATTTATCTGAAAACTAAAAAACGACACATTATCATTCACGGGCTTAAAATTATAATTTAATTTTTGTCCCGATTTTCTCGCGATATCAATAAAGCCTAAGCCGCCTCCGCCCTTTTCTGAGAATTGCTCATTATTAAGGATCTTTTTATACAATTCACGCAATTCATCTTTAGAAACAGAATTGATCTGATCCAGCCAGTTTTTCAGATGATCAATATTTTTATTATAGATATAATTGCCTGTAAGTACATGGTAAGTGTTGTTATTCATGTAAATCATCAGGATAGCGGTTTTTGTACCAAAAGTTTCTTCTGTGGCAGACTCTTCGATATGATGGCAAAGGTTTTGAAGACATTCGACAAGAACATTGTAAACTTTCTTCTTGGTCTTAAGGTCTTCTTCGGTACGGTTCAGCCTTTCTTCAATGATCTTTAATATTGAATTGACAAGATCAAAGGTGACTTCTCCTTTAAAGGAAAGCATAATGTTATTGTCATGCATTCTTTCATATTGTTCTAAAAGGTCTATCATCCGATAATGATTTAATAGATTATCACCTTGAAAAGGTAAATATATATTTTGTAAATTAAAAATTAATCCTGAAACCTATCACGAGTATATCATCGATCTGGGTCGTATTTATCTTCCATTCCTCCATAGCTTCTTCAATTAAAACTCCTTGTTCTTTCATGGTCTTTGACTGCATACTCATAATGAGATC
>DATMOV010000486.1:0-5649 GCA_035568055.1 Cytophagaceae bacterium | reverse complement strand
TATCATATTAATGCTGTCGATTACTTTTTTTCCAATATTAAAAATGGGAAGCTTGGTGGTTCTTTAATTCCTTTTTTGCAGGAAGGGCAGTTCAGGTATGCTATTGGGTTATTTCAGGAGATAAAAGATATAGACTTGCTGGAGGTGAAAATTTCCGAGCAGGATTTTATATTAAGGGATATAGAGACTCTCTCAGGCATAGGAAAATGGGAAACTAATTTGAAAACCAATACTGTGACCTGGTCTGAAGGCATGTATCATATATTTGAAATCCCTTTAGGCAGCATAAGCAGGCATAAAGAATTTTTTCAATATGTTCATCCTGATGACGTAGAAAGAATTCGCAAGGTGATCGATGATGTAACACAGCTAAAAGTTTCACAGAGTTTTGAATACAGAATACTGACATTTGGCAAAGATTTAAAATATATAAGCGGAAGAGCTCAACCGGTGTGTGATGATAAAGAAGAGGTAATTAAAATTATTGGGTACTGCCAGGACATCACCAAAAGCAAAAAAATAATCAATGAGCTTAATACAACGCTGTCTTTCTTATTGCAATCGCAGGCTGCCGCGAGAATAGGTTCTTTTGAATGGGATATAGAAGCCAGGAAGTTCAAAGCTACCCCTGAGTTTTACAATATTTTTGAATTTGAACAGGGAACTGAGGTTGATTTTGATAAACTTCTTGAAAGGATCCACGAAAAAGACAGATTCCGGGTATATGATTGCATTCAAAATTCAATCAAAGAGATGGTTTCCTGTGAATTCGCTTTTAATATTAATCTCCCATCCGGCAAGGAAGTATTTTGTTTGTGCAGGGCGGAAATAGTAGAGGATAAAATCAATAAATCCAAAAAATTTATCGGAAGCATAGGTGACATTACAGAGAGAAGGCTCGCCGAAATAAAATTATTGGATGCTAATGTCATGCTGGAAGAAAAAACCAATGCTTTAAAGAAGCTGAATGAGGAGCTGGAAAATAAAGTGGATGAACGCACGCACGAGATATTTTTAAGCAATGAACGTTTCAGGCTAATATCAGAAGCTACACAGGAAGCTATGTGGGCTTGGGACATTGTAAACAATACTCTTTGGCATAATGAAGCGCTGAAAATAAAATTCGGATTTGATAAGTCCACTAAAACGTCTCAGATGCAAATGTGGAAAAGCCGTCTTCATCCTGACGACAGCGAGCGTGTACTTCATGGAATCTTTAGCGCTATCAATTCTGATGTCTCGAATTGGAAAGATGAATACAGGTTTATGCGGGTGGACGGAAAATATATTTTCGTAATTGACCGCGGATTCATTATCAGAAATAAAGATGGTAAAGCGGTTCGCATGGTTGGTTCGATGATGGAAGTTTCGGAGATCAACCAGATTGAGAAACGACTGAGGGAAAGTGAAGAGAATTATAGATTTCTTGCGGAATCAATGCCACAGCTGTTATGGATAACCAACTCAAAAGGGGAATGTATATATGCCAACTCCAAGTGGACAGAATATACCGGGCAGGATTTTGCAGCGTATAAAGATTTTGGCGCGATCCGTTCCATACATCCGGATGATGTAGACGAGGTAATGAAGACATGGTCTGAAAGTATTAGTACAGGCAAGGGGTTTTCTATGCAGTATCGTCTCATCAATAAAGAAGGTGAAACACGATGGTTTCTTGTCAGGTCTGTTCCAATGTTTGATGAGGAAGGAAAGATTCAACGATGGATAGGAACATGCACCGATATCCATGATCAGAAGCAAATTGCAGATAACCTGATCGGCGCCGAGAAAAAGCTCAATAATGCTAATACACTTCTCTCTCGCAAAAACAAAAGGCTGAAAAATATTAATAAAGACCTGGATAATTTTGTTTACTCTGCGACGCACGATTTAAGATCTCCTATAAGCAATGTTGAGGCTTTGTTAAGATTGCTGCATGCGGAGGCAATGGATCAGCCATCGTCTGGTAAATTCATTGATTATTTTAACCTGGTTTTTAAATCACTGGATATCGTTAAAGTAATTCTTAATGACCTGACCGAAGTGGTCAAAGTGGATGATGATCAAAATGCCCTGGTGGAGACTCTTTCTTTTATAGATATTATAGAGGAAGTTAAAGTTACGCTCAATGATTCAATTAAATCATCCGAAGCGAAAATAAATATAGATTTTGTAGTGCCTGATGTTAAGTTCTTAAGAAAAAATCTTAGAAGCATATTTTATAATATTCTCTCAAACGCTATCAAATACAGAGCCAGAGAGAGAGATTTGATTATCAATATCAAAACACAGAAAGATGATGAATACACCTTCCTTTCAATTTCTGATAATGGCATTGGCATCAGGGAAAAAGATCTGGAAAAAGTATTTCTGCCTTTTAAGCGCATTAACTACGATATAGAAGGAACAGGCATTGGCATGTGGATCATGAAAAGAATTATTGAGAATAATGGCGGTAAAATAGAGGTAGAAAGTGAAGTGGATAAAGGAACGACTTTTAAAATATATTTTAAGAATTAAGTCCATACTCAGCAGACCACAGTCTACAGCAATAGCCATTATGCAGACTATGCTGTGGACTATTGAAACTACTCATTGCTAATTTATTAAATTGCGGAAAAAATTCCATGAATATTCAGATTCGCAGAGAACCGGTTTTCCATATTGTCATTGACGATTTTCTTCCGCTTAAAGAAAATAAGGCCATCCTTGAACATATAGTTTCTTTGCGTGAGCACTATGTAAGCTCCGCGCTGGGAGATTCAGAAGAAGTAAATAAAAATTACCGTTCCAACCTGAACCTTCATATTGACAATGTTTTCACTGCTCCGGTTAATGCTGATCCTGATCAGGTGATAGAGCATCGGGCAAAGTCACCATTGCTTAAAATGATTGACGGTTTTATGCAGGACGAGAAAATTCTTTCAATGCTGGATGCCGCGCCTGCTCCCTTCCATCTTTTACGTGAATGTAATTATTGGTCTACCCAGGTAAGCCGCTATGGCGACAAGGATCATTATCACTGGCATTATGATCGCATCCCATGGGATGATAGCAGAATTATCAGCTTTGTATATTATGTGCATACCGAACCTCGGAAATTTTCCAGAGGCGAGCTTACTCTTACAGACGGCTTGCTCTGGGGAGAAGAAGTAGTAGGTAAAACCAAAGAGTCTGTCATTGAACCACATAATAACCGTCTGGTACTTTTCGATTCCAGAGTTTTGCACACCGTTAAAAAAACCATTGCACCAGAAGAATTCAGGGATGGCAGATTTTCTATTAATGTTTGGATCGGGAAATATGGAGATTGATTGTTACCGCAACCATTTTTTACAACAATACAAGCTTAATTTTCGGATATTTCGAACCATACAGAACCAGGTATATAATGTTTGTTTATGCTGAAGTAAATTTGTCTGAATCAGGATTAGTCAGATTATTAGATTAACAGGATTTATTAAATCGAATTATTAAATCTGTTAATTAATCCTTTAATCCTACGAATCTTAGCCCCTGCTACTTCGGGTTCTTAATAAAATTATGCAGGTCCTTCTTTCCTTCCTCACTGGTAAAAGTATCATCCAACTGGCCATAGTTACTTAAATCGGAGGTATGTGAATATGCTTTTTTAGCAAAATGCAGCTTGGTTAAATCTGTTGTGAATAACTGCATGATCTCTTTTACCTGAGCGGTAAGCATACAATTAGCGTTGATAACCTTTTCCGCCGCGATCATACGGGTGCTGTCTGTAGTCTGGCTCACGACAGTTTTTTTACTTTCATCAAAGTCCAGTCCTGACATAGGAGATTTGCATCCTATTTTAAAAGATTTATTCATGGATATAGTGTTTCCAAGAACATTCACAGAACTGCTTGCTGTTTTGGTTTTTTCATTGAGATTCAAATTTACTCCTTTGCCGCCGATCTTTATACCATTTGATCCCACATCGAAAGTACCCAGGCTGGTTTTAATGGCTATATCTTCACTGCCGTTGTTGTTTATGCTACTGTTTGTGGTAGTGTTTGTCTTAGTGCTGGTATTCGTGGCGGTGGTAGTTGTATTAGTATTAGTGGCGGTTGTATTTTGTTTGGCAGGCTGGTTAATTGCAGTGGCTGTAACATAATCCATCGTATGTTTATTTCCGTGCTTGTTCAGGGTGAAGACACATTCCTCATTCGTGCTGAAAAAAGTCAGGGTTGTATTATGTGTTTTAAGCTTTTTGTTTTCAAAGATGAGTGTGACCTTATAAACCTTTAGCGTTAAATCTGCCACTTTTATCCTGGAATCCGGATATTGGTTTTGTTTTTCCCCATTGAGAATGAGCGTAAATTTTTCTCCATCGTTTGAAAATACAACCAGATTATTAATAACCGGAGCCTGACATGAACCTTCAAATTGCATCATTAGAGAAAGCAAAAGCAGTAAGAATATTTTTTTCATATTTTTAAATTTAATGATACCTGACCTATGTAAAAACAATAATTTAAGTTTTTATTTTACGTAAAAAATACTCTTAAGTTATTATTAATAGGGCTTTTTATGTTTCATTTTCCCGATTTTATTGAGAATATATCATAAAAAACCCCTTTCATCAGGACGAAAGGGGTTTCAAATATTATGCCTTTTTATGGTTATTAAATCCCCGGTTCTTATTCCAGTTTCTGGATGAATTGCCAGGTTTGCCAGAATTACTGGTTTTTTCGCCACCCGAACGGCCTCTCCTTTGAGGAACAGGGCTGGCCTTTACCGCAGGTACTTTAGAATCTTCTATATAATATGGGTGGTCAATGATCACCGGCAGTGATTGGGAGATCAGCTTATTGATATCTCTCAGATATGCTCTTTCTTCCATATCGCAGAAGGAAAAAGCAGTGCCTTTTGATCCGGCCCTTCCTGTACGGCCAATTCTGTGAACGTAAGTTTCGGGTTCATTGGGTAATTCAAAGTTGATCACATGGGTTAATTCATCCACATCAATACCTCTGGCTGCAATGTCAGTAGCAACAAGCACTCTTGTTTGCCTGGCTTTGAAATTGCTTAAAGCTCTTTGCCTCGCGTTTTGTGATTTGTTGCCATGGATCGCCTCTGCCTGTACGCCTGATTTGACAAGGTCTTTCGCTACTCTGTCAGCACCATGTTTGGTCCTTGTGAAAACCAGGGCAGAAGGAATAGCATGTTGATTGAGAAGATGGAGCAATAAGGCTCTCTTTTGTCCTTTTTCTACATAGAAAACAGATTGCTTGATTGTTTCAGCAGTAGTAGATTGTGGTGTTACCTCCACTCTTACAGGATTCACAAGTATAGTAGATGCCAGCTTTGTAATTTCAGGAGGCATGGTAGCTGAGAAAAAAAGTGTTTGTCTTTTCGCGGGTAGCTTGGTTAATATTTTTTTAACATCATGGATGAATCCCATATCCAGCATTCGATCGGCTTCATCAAGAATAAATATTTCTATATCCTGTAAACTGATAAATCGCTGGTTCATCAGGTCTAGTAATCTTCCCGGCGTAGCGACAAGAATATCAATACCTCTTTTCAAGGCATCTGTCTGCGCTTTTTGTGATACACCGCCAAACACTACTGTATGGCGAAGACTGGTATTTTTTCCATAGGCCTTAAAACTCTCATCAATCTGTATAGCCAGTT
>DATMOV010000485.1:0-2072 GCA_035568055.1 Cytophagaceae bacterium | reverse complement strand
TTCGACCCCATGGGTGGAAGGCCGATGAAAGGATGGGTACAATTGTCTTATGACTATAAAAGCAAGTGGAAGAAATTTGCTGAGGTGGCTATGAGCGAAGTGAAGAAATTGAAAAAGTAGATTTTTAATAACCCTTCGACTCCGCTCAGGGTGACAGTCCTCGTCACCTGTAGCACAATTTGACTAAAAAAAGCCACGACATGATGTCGCGGCTTCGTTACTTTAAGCTTTAAACTTTTTGCTTTCAGCTTTTTCTTTCAGCTTATTTCTTCTCATCAAGCATTCCACCCTTAGCCACAGTCATCATTTCGCGCATCGTGCGCTGCATGTTGTCAGTTGAGCCATCCAGGAATATGGTATTTCCTTTACCATGCTCAGCAAAGTGTTTAAGAGATTCAGTCCACATAGAGAACAGGATCATAGAAGAGTCCAGGTTTGCCTCGTGCATTTCTTTGGCAGCAACAGACATACCTTTTGCTACTTCCTGGCGGAACAGCGCTACTCCTTGTCCGCGTAGCTGTGCAGCCTGGCGTTCAGCTTCCGCAGCGATCTTGATCGCGTTACCTTCAGCTTCAGCGCCCTTGGTTTTAGTGATCAGCAATGCTTGTCCTTCATTCTCAGCGGCAGCTTTTAAATTATTAGATGCCACAACCTGAGCCATCGATCTCATAATCTCCTGGTCAAAAGTTATGTCGTTCATTTGAAGGTCAAGCAGGTGATACCCCCAGCTTTCCAGTGTAAGATCAAGCTGTTGCTTCACATCTTCGACCATTTCTCTTCTGAGAGAAAGCACTTCAGATTGTTTCTTGGTAGCCACGAAACCCCTGATGGAACCTTCAATAGTTCTGATCAAAGCCTGCATAAGACTTTTTTCATCCATGAATTTGAAAGCTACATTTTTGATGGTTTCTTCTTCGTGATTCAATACCGCATAAAGCAACATGGCTTTGAAGTTGACATTAGCCTGGTCTGAGGTTGTAGCCTGAAACTCAAGCTCCACAGAACGATTCTGAATGGAGATCCTTTTATAGACCGCTTCAATAAAAGGGATTTTAAAATTAAGACCAGCATACATCACCCTCCTGTATTTTCCAAATATAGTAATGACAGCTACAGTACCTTGCTTTACTGTGAGAAAGCAGCCGAACAGGAATAAAAATCCGAAAATCAGCAGAATAATAGTTAGATATTGCATATTAAGAAAAGGTTTAAGGTTTATAATAAATTAAAAATTACGAGAACTATTACATATTACCAAATGGTTAAGTTGAAAACACCTCAAATACCTTTATTTATTATATTTATATAATTATCATTCAAAAATATGCTAAAAACCATACTATACATCCATCTTTTGTTGCTCGGAATTTCCTGCGGTAAAAATTCTCTTGCCAAAAAAGATAATGAGGATAAGGACATCCGGGATAATTTCAGAACACGGAATGTAATAATTTTAGTGGTAGACGGACCACGATATTCCGAGACGTGGGGAGATTCGACGCATCAATATATCCCTCACATGGCAAATGACCTTGCTAAAGAAGGGGTGATATATACCAACTTTCAAAATGACGGTTTTACCTATACCAACTCAGGGCATACAGCATTAACTACCGGCTTCAGACAGGAAATTGCCAATAGCGGGGAAAAAGTTTATCCGGACAACCCATCCATCTTTCAGTATTTTCTTAAATATTCCGGAAAGGAGAAAACTTCAGCCTGGGTCATCACAACAAAAGACAAGCTTGAAATACTCGCCAATACCAAAGACCCTGAATGGGCGAATAAATATATGCCTTCATCAGATTGCGGAGTTAACGGTATTGGCACTGGATACAGAGAAGATATAGTGACACTTCAGTCAGTCAAAAAAATTCTTGTCCGTGATCATCCTAATTTGGTGCTTATCAATTTCAAAGAACCTGATGCTTCGGGCCATGCCAACAATTGGAAAGGCTATCTGCAGGGAATCAGAGATACTGACAGATATGTATGGGAGATCTGGAACCTCATTAATAATGACAGTACATATAAAGGCAAGACTACTTTTATTATAACCAACGATCATGGCA
>DATMOV010000484.1:0-4558 GCA_035568055.1 Cytophagaceae bacterium | reverse complement strand
ATCCAACCATTGTTGAACATCCAATACCTGCCAACGATGACGCTTTTAAATCAATAGCTATCATTACTCATGCTATTGGAAAAGCGATAGAGGATGGTCTGATGGAAAGAAAGAAAGACAAAGATGACCAGAAGCTGAAAGAAGATGAAGATACAAAGAAAGCAGTGGATACCAAAGCTGAGATCGAGTAATAATTTATTTTATTAATATTTTCAAATTGAACATTGGAATACAATGTTCAATTTTTTTGTCCAATAAATTTCAAACTTTAAAAACATAATTAATATGTCAATTACAGCGCAAGATGTAAACAAACTGAGAACCATGACTGGTGCCGGAATGATGGATTGTAAAAAAGCACTTACCGAATCTGAAGGCGATTTCGAAAAAGCGATTGATTTTTTGAGAAAGAAAGGCCAAAAGGTTTCTGCTTCCCGTTCTGATAAAGAAGCCAGCGAAGGTGCGGTTTTCATGAAGACTAATGCTGCGGGTGACGAAGGTATTGTAATAGCGCTGAATTGTGAAACAGACTTCGTAGCGAAAACAGACGATTTTCTTAAACTTGGGAACTCTATTCTTGCCGGTGCTGAAAGTAAAAAGCCTAAAACTATAGAAGAGTTATTGGCTGTTTCTGCTGCAGATGGCAGAGCGCTCAAAGATCACATGACTGACTTGATCGGTAAGATTGGGGAGAAAGTAGAAATCAGCAAATATGAAATTATTAAAGGCGAAAAAGTTATTTCTTATGTACATGGATCAAAACTTGGCGTACTTGTAGCCCTTAAAGGAACTAATGGCAAAGATGTAACAGAAATAGGAAAAGATGTGGCCATGCAAATTGCCGCGATGAAGCCTATCGCTGTTGACAAAGACGATATAGATTCTAAGACGGTGGAAAGAGAAATTGAAATTGGAAAAGAGCAGGCTAAAGCGGAAGGAAAACCAGAGGCTATGCTTGAAAAAATAGCGATGGGCAAACTTAATAAATTTTACAAAGACAGCACCCTGCTTAACCAGGAGTTTGTAAAAGACAATTCAAAAACGGTGAGGCAGGTATTGGAAGGTGTGAACAAAGGCCTGACAGTATCTTCTTTCAAAAGAATATCAGTAGGTTAATTTTATAAATGGTAATTTAAAAAATACGAGAGGCTTCAGGGAACTGAGGCCTTTTTGATGTATCATCTTATAGCGCAGTTTATTTTTGAATGATTTAACAATTAATAAACATGTCAAAGAAAACAATACTTGTAACAGGTGGTGCCGGGTATATAGGATCTCACTCAGTTCGGCTCTTGTCGGATAGAGGTTATCAAATAATAGTGCTGGATAATCTTGTCTATGGCCATCGGGAAGCTATCATCAATAAGGGGGTAGACCTGGTGGTGGGAAATATGGATGATAATAATATTCTTGAAAAAATCTTTAGTGAAAATAATATGGAAGCTGTGATACATTTCGCCGCCTATGCCTATGTAGGAGAATCTGTTGCGGACCCGGCGAAATATTACCACAATAACACCTCCGCTCCGCTGGCTCTTCTGGATATGATGAGGAAATACAAATGCGGGAATTTTATTTTCTCTTCCACTTGCGCTACTTATGGAGATCCTGAATATATTCCCATTGATGAAAATCATCCTCAGAACCCCATCAATCCGTATGGCCAAAGTAAATTAATGCTGGAAAAAATAATAAAAGATTATGCTAATGCCTATGGTCTTAGCTATGTTTTTCTGAGGTATTTCAATGCCTCCGGAGCATCTGAAGATGGGCAGATAGGAGAGGATCATAATCCGGAAACTCATTTAATTCCCCTGGTGCTCGAGGCAGCGAAAGGCATCCGACCCAATATTAAAATTTTTGGAACAGATTATGAAACGCCGGATGGAACGTGCATCAGAGACTATATTCATGTAATGGATCTGGCTGAAGCTCATCAATGCGCGCTGGAATATCTTTTGAAAGGAGGAAAGTCAGTAGCATGCAATCTGGGAACGGGAAAGGGTGTATCAGTAAAAGAAGTCATTGCTGTAGCTGAAAAAATCACGGGGCATAAAATTCCGGTTATTCCGGAAGATAGAAGAGCAGGTGACCCTCCCAGGTTGGTGGCAAATCCAATAAAGGCCAAAGAAGTTTTTGGATGGGAAGCGAAAAATAAAAATCTTGAAACCATTATCAAGTCAGCCTGGGCCTGGATGAATGGGCCTAAGCAGGGGAGATATAATAAATGATGAGTGAATATTCTGAAAGATCTTCATCCGATGACTCACCTCAAATTCAAAAAAGATAAAATATCTCAGTCATCGGATGAATAATTTGGGCACTTAGTCATCCGATGACTGAATCTGTATATTCATGATCAAATACCTTCTGTGAGTCATCGGATGACTTACCAGAATAAATAATAAATAACACAAAGGATAAATATTATAGCCCCCGCTGATATATTAAATCCTACAGTGGTTTTAAATAATTTATTTGAAAGTATGATAGCTTTAGGATCCGAATCCTGTTTTTGTGTAAGACTTATTCCAATCATAAGTACGGAAAGCAACAGGAAGATCCAACCCATCCTGTCAAGGAAAGGAATTGCATAAAGGCTGGGAGTCAAATAGAATAAGAGAGAAACTGGCAAAGTCAGTATTCCAACCCATAAAGCTGCTTTTGCTGTAGCTCGTTTCCAGAACAAACCATAAATAAAGATCACGAATATTCCCGGACTAAAGAAGCCTGTAAATTCCTGAATAAATTTAAAGCCTCCTCCGAATTTAGCGACATTGGGCGCTATCAATGCGCCTATCACTAACGCCACCCCTGTAGTTATTCTGCCGATCGTTACCAGGCTACTCTCTGATGTATTCTTGCCAAAGAATGGTTTGAAAATATCCATCGTAAAAATTGTTGCGATGCTGTTTGTTTTGGAGCTCAGCGAACCTACTACGGCTGCTACCAAAGCTGCAAAGCAAATACCCAATACACCGGGCTGAAGGAAAGTCTTCAAAAGCCAGGGATAAACTTCATCCTGATTATTAATTGGAGCAGCCAAACCAAATGCTATAATTCCTGGAACGACCACTATCATCGGCATTAAGAGTTTTAGAAATCCTGCAAGTATAAGACCTTTTTGAGCTTCAGGTAAACTCTTAGCAGCCAATGCCCTTTGAGTGATATATTGATTACAACCCCAGTAGTTAAGATTAGCGATCCACATAGAACCAAATAAAACTGTAAGTCCGGGAAGATAATTGTAATGGGGGCTGCTCTTCGTCAGTATCAAATCGAATTTATCTGGAAATTCTATCGCAAGCTTGCTCAGCCCACTGAAAAAGCCGAGTCCTCCGCTGAATTGATCTAATGCCAGGTAAGTGGTGATCAAGCCGCCAACCACAAGAAAGGTAACCTGAATAAAATCCGTATAGGCAATGGCTTTTAATCCTCCAACAATGGTATAAATTGCAGAGAAGAAAGCGATGCAATAAACTGCAGTTTCCAAAGGAATTTCAAATACAGCTTCAATACATTTTCCTCCCAGATATAAAATGGATGTGAGATTGACAAATACATAAAGAAATAGCCAAAGGACAGCGAGCATGGTTCTTACCTTTCCGTCATACCTGATCTCCAGGAACTGCGGCATGGAAAAAATCTTTTTTTCTAAAAATATCGGGAGAAAAAATTTTGCCACTACTATCAAAGTGGCTGCGGCCATCAACTCATAGCTCGCTATTGCGAGCCCGACAGTATAGCCATCTCCGGTCATGCCTATCAACTGCTCCGCTGAGATATTTGCCGCGATCAATGAAGTGCCTATTGCCCACCAAGGCAAGGTATTGCCGGCAAGAAAGTAATCACGGGTACTTTTCTCTTTGCCTTCTTTATTTCTTGAAACATATAAGGCTACGCCTATAACGGTTACACAGTAAGCGGCAAAAACGATAATATCCAGGGTTGAAAACTGCATAGCTTTTTTTATTTAAAAAGATTTATCAATTAAAAAAATAAAATACTGATCAATGATATAGCAATATTAATCATATATTTCATTATTGGCATGCACTAATCCAAAGGTAAAATATACATAGGCTATACTTTGCTATGAAATCTCAAGCGATAATTTGTTTCTTCAGCATCAGTTCCAAAGAGTGATTTTGTCCAACCTGCGCCAGGCCAAATATGGGAAGAGTTTAGAATGGACCTCGTTTATTTGATATTTTCATTATCTTTAATAAATAGTATTTTCCTCCAATGGATTCAGGTTTCAACAAAACTTCTGATTCACATATTTCTATTCTGGCCACTTTTGGAGTCTCTTTCTTCATTTGGGGGCTTTTAACTGTGCTTAATTTCATTCTAATAGACCATTTGAGGCATATTTTTCATCTCAGCTATTCGATTTCTACATTAATACACCTGACATTTTTCTCCACCTACCTCATTGTTTCATTACCGGCCGGAACGCTGATTAAAAACTGGGGATACAAACTTGGACTCATCATAGGTGTATTTACAACTGGACTGGGCTGCATGCTATTTTATTTCGCCATTTATCTGAGGGAAT
>DATMOV010000483.1:0-3775 GCA_035568055.1 Cytophagaceae bacterium | reverse complement strand
GCCGAACCAAGGATCGCTGATTCGCACAAAGGGGTATTCCTGATTCTGTCTTTGCCAAACTGTTCCACAAAACCTTCGGTGACTTTAAAAACCCCGCCATACTCAGCGACATCCTGTCCCATCAAAATGAGGTTTGGATATTTTTCCATGCTTTGCCGTATGGCATCGGAGATCGCGTCTACATATCTTTTCTTTGACTTAGCGCCTGGTCTCGGATGGGTAATCTTTTGACTGAAGGAAGCATACATGTCTTTGAGTTCTGTTTCAGTATCGGGCCTTGGCATTTTTTCAGCAGAGGACTTTTTCCATCCATCTTCGATCTCTTCTTTTATTTCATCCCTGATTGATGATACTTTTCTCAGATCTACAATATTTTGTTCGAGCAGATAATTTTCATAAGATTCTACCGGATCTTTCTTCGCCCATTTTTCAAATAATTCCTGCGGAACATATTTGGTGCCGGAAGCTTCTTCATGACCGCGCATCCTGAAAGTTATCGCTTCCACCAAATAGGGACGAGGGTTATTCCTGATTTTCGCCGCTACCTCCCTGATGCTGTCATAAACCTCCAGCACATTGTTGCCATCGATCTGTAAAGTTTCTATTCCATAAGCCGGGCCTTTATCGCAGAACGATTTGAATTTAAATTGTTCCGCACTTGGCGTTGAAAGTCCATAGCCATTATTTTCTATAACAAAAATAACGGGCAGGTTCCATACAGCGGCCACATTGAGCGCTTCATGAAAATCGCCTTCGCTGGCACCGCCATCGCCGCTGAATACCAAGGTAGCTTTTTTGTTTTTATGAAGAAGGTCAGCCAGCGCGATGCCGTCCGCTACCGCAAGCTGGGGGCCGAGATGAGAGATCATTCCTACAATATGGAATTCATTGGTTCCGAAGTGGAACGACCTGTCGCGCCCTTTGGTGAAGCCAGAAAGCTTTCCCTGAAACTGCGCGAACAGTCTGTGCAAAGGAATTTTTCTTCCTGTGAAAATTCCCAGGTTCCTATGCATTGGGAGAATATATTCATCTTCTTCCAATGCCATGACAGCACCGACAGAGATTGCTTCCTGTCCGATTCCTGAAAACCATTTGCTGACTTCCCCCTGCCTGAGTAGTATCAGCATTTTTTCTTCAATCAGCCTGGGTACGAGAAGCTCTCTGTATAAGCTTATCAGCGTCTCGTCAGAATAATCCTTCCTGTTAAAATTCATCTTTTTTTGAGGATTTAGGGTTTAGGAATTAGGATTTAGGAGTTTTGCCCCGCACTTATTCTTTTCCCAACTCTAAATATCATAGAATTTGGTGAATATAAAAAGAATTTAATAGTTCATAGTCAATAGTCCACAGTCCATAGACTGCGTCTTTCCCTAAATCCTAAATCCAATTTCCAAATTCCTCTCTTTTAGATTACTTTTGTCCATGATCCATTACGATTTTTTTACGCTTGGCAATGGCCTGAAGGTTTATGTGCATCAGGATAAAAGTTCTCCTATAGCAGTACTGAATATTTTATACGATGTAGGCTCACGCGATGAAGATGAAAACAAAACAGGTTTCGCGCATCTTTTTGAACATTTGATGTTCGGCGGTTCGAAGCATATTGCTTCTTTCGATGAGCCTCTGCAGATGGTAGGTGGGGAGAACAACGCTTTCACATCCACAGATATCACCAATTATTATATTACTATTCCTTCGGCTAATCTGGAAACAGCATTCTGGCTGGAGTCAGACAGAATGCTGTCACTTTCATTTGATCCTAAGGTGCTGGAAATACAGAGGAGTGTAGTGATAGAGGAGTTCAAACAACGTTATCTTAATCAGCCGTATGGAGACGCATGGCTGCATTTAAGGCCGCTGGCTTATAAAACGCACCCATACAAATGGGCGACTATCGGGAAAGACATTTCTCATATTGAAAATGCGACGATGGACGATGTGAGGGAGTTTTTCTACAAATATTATATTCCAAATAATGCCATCATGGTTGTGGCAGGGGATGTGGATACGGAACAGGTAAAAAAACTAGCTGAAAAATGGTTTGGCCCGATACCTGCCGGAAAACCTCACGTGAGAAAGTTGCCGGCGGAACCTGATCAGAAAGAAAGCAGGTTTATGGAGCTTTCCGCTGATGTGCCTCTTGACGCAATCTTTAAAGTATACCATATGGGAGGAAAGCTTTCGGAAGATTATTATTCTACAGACCTGATGAGTGATATTCTGGGCAGAGGAAAATCATCCAGGCTATATGAGTCACTTGTTAAAGAAAAGAAAATTTTCAATTCTATCAATGCTCATGTTATGAGTTCCAATGACCCAGGCCTTCTTATTCTGGAAGGCAAATTGAATCAGGGCATCACCCTGAATCAGGCGGAAAAAGAAATGCAGGTGGCGATAGATCAAATAAGAGAAAATGAAATTTCTGAGCATGAATTACAGAAGGTTAAAAATCAGGCTGAATCTTCATTGGTCTTTTCAGAAGTTGAACTGCTCAATCGCGCTATGAACCTTGCATTTTCAGCCAATCTTGGTGACGCGGAACTCATCAATAAGGAAGCCGGCCTGATTCAGGCTGTTCAGCCTGCTGATATAAAAAAGGCGGCTAATAAAATATTAAGAAAAGAGAATTCCTCTACACTCTTTTACGAAGCGAAAAAATCGTAAGATTTTTTGTCATGCTGACGAAAGAAGCATTTGGTTTCCATTTTCAATTTCTTCGCAATTCAAAAGGATTATGAGCGAAGTGAATTCTTTTATGTTATCTGTCATTTGAATGCCACCAATAATAATTCGCAGAACCGATAATTTATGAAAATAAGAGTAGGATTCGGATATGATGTTCACCAGCTGCAGCCCGGACTGGATTTCTGGCTTGGGGGCATTAAAGTTCCTCATACACATGGCGCGTATGGCCATTCAGACGCGGATGTGCTCATACACGTAATATGCGATGCCTTGCTCGGTGCTGCCAATCTGAGGGATATCGGCTATCACTTCTCCGACAAAGATCCAAAATATAAAGGTATAGACAGCAAATTACTCATGAAAAAGGTAATTGACCTGATCAATGAAAAAGGATATTCTATTGGGAATATTGATTGTACAATTTGTCTTCAGGAGCCAAAGCTGAGTCCGTATATTCCTGAAATGAAAAAATGTCTTGCTGAAGTAATGGGCATTAATGAAGAAGATGTTTCTATTAAAGCCACCACTACCGAGCAGCTTGGTTTCGTCGGACGAAAGGAAGGCATTTCCGCCTATGCAGTTGTCCTGATTCAAAAATAATATTTGCTGATTTTATAAGTGCGCTATTTTATCCGGTTGACCGTCCGGATCATTTTTCACGTACCCCGAGCTTTTGATATGCTGTCCGTCCAGCAATAGCAAACCCGCTACATGAGGAGTAGCCATGGAGGTACCCGACAAAGTAGCATATTTGCCACCCATATAAGTTGAGAATATTCCCACACCAGGGGCACACCAGTCTATGGGTGGATTTCCAAAATTGGAGAAGCTCGCGAAGTTATCATTGCAGTTCATGGCCGAAACGGTAGATATATATGGCGAATTTACATTCCCGGGAGAACTTAATGTCGCGCTTTCAGCATCATTGCCGGCGGCGATAGCAAAATATATTCCTTTCATAGAAGCATTGTACACCGCATTATCAAGCGTGGGTGAATTGTTAGTACCACCGATGCTCATATTCACTACATCACCGGTTTTTGCATAAGAGCTCACCCAGTTTACAGCAGCAATAACATCGGACAGATTA
>DATMOV010000482.1:0-2647 GCA_035568055.1 Cytophagaceae bacterium | reverse complement strand
GTCGGATGAGAAACTTGAAAAAATATTGAAAGATAAAGGTTACAACATTGCCCGCCGCACGGTAGCGAAATACAGGGAGCAGTTAAATATTCCGGTAGCAAGATTGAGAAAAGAATTATAACGATGATGCCAGGTAAATACTCAAAACTAAAAAACAGGATTCTTTTTTACAGAGGACTTTCCAACTTGATTTCTGTGATGTTACATCCGCTGATCATGCCTACCATCCTGTTTATTCTGATCTCCTATTTTCTTCCTATTGCCATTAATCCTGTCAACGATGAAGGGAAAAGATACCTGATCGGGCTGGTTTTTATCACTACATTTGTTTTCCCTATCTTCATCACACTTACGTTTCTGCTGATAATAAAAAAGGAATTTTCATTCGCGGATCTTTTCATGGAAAAAAATAACGAAAGATTTCTTCCTTTTATTTCTACGGGAATGCTTTACATCGGCATTACATGGGTGATGTATGATACACTCAGGCTTAATTCAGTTTTAATACTTGTCATGTCCGGAATTACCTGTACCGTTTTACTGGTATCATTGATCACATATTTCTGGAAAATAAGCGCCCATGCAGCTGGCATTAGCGGTGTGCTTGGGTTCCTGATCCATTTCAGTGTCCGATATCCTGAGAATAATCTCATAATCCCTATTTGCGTTATGATTTTTTTAAGTGGTTTACTTTTTAGCGCACGTCTTAATCTGAGAACACATACCAATGCCCAGGTTTATTTCGGGGGCCTGTTAGGTTTTTCGGTCAGTTTTCTGATCATGTACGTTTCTTTTAATTAGAATTTATAAATACCGCATGTTTGAATATATAAAAGTAAGTCAGGAAAATGGAGTAGGTACGATCATACTGAACAGGCCTGAAGTTTTTAACGCACTTAACGATAATATCTGTTATGAACTTCAGAGAGCTTTCAAGACTTTGTCTGACGATCAGGAAACCAGAGTAGTGGTGCTGACAGGTGAAGGAAAAGGATTCTGCTCCGGACAAGATATTAAAGCGATTAAGGATATGAAGGGAACCCCTTCTGAAGCTATCTACAGAAAATATAATCCTATCATCAAGCTGATGCGCAGCATGCCAAAGCCAGTCATCTGCAAGCTGAATGGTATCGCTGCCGGGGCCGGCTGTTCTCTGGCTCTTGCCTGCGATATCATCATCGCTTCGGAAGATGCCGGATTAGTCGAAGCATTTGTAAATATCGGACTCGTAATGGACTCCGGTTCTTCTTTCTTTTTGCCAAGGATCGTAGGCTCATTAAAAGCCTTTGAACTTGCAAGCATGGCCACGAAGCTTAGTGCCGCCGAAGCTCTTCAGCTGGGTATGCTAAATAAAGTAGTACCGGCAGCGCAACTTGATGAAGAAGTTTTAAAGCTGACTTCCTATTATGTAACAGCTCCTACAAAAGCAATAGGCCTTATCAAAGACCTGTTGAACAGATCCTATAATTCATCCCTGGATGAAATGCTTACCGAAGAAGCCCGGCGTCAGGATGTTGCCGGTGGCACTGATGATTTCCGCGAAGGTATTGCAGCATTTCTTGAGAAGAGAAAGCCGGTTTTTAAGGGTAAGTAGGAAAGATTACACCGATTAGGTTGATAGCACAGATAAATAATGATAAATCTGTGTAATCGCACAAAGAAAGCTAGAAGTTAGAAAGTGTTATCCCAAACATAAAAGGAGTTACTTCCGGCCCTCTGCCATTTTTGAAAAGATGAGAGAGGCTGTAATATCCGAACATATTAAAATAACTGAACCCCATGCGGGCAATTAGTCCATACCTGAATTGATTTAATCCAAAGTCATCGCGGGTTTTTGTTTTGCGGACAAATCCATCTTCAATAAATTTTATTTTGCTGTGCGCATTAAACAGCACTCCAACCTTTCCTCCAATAGCGATTCTGAAAGCTGTGCGGTCATTATTGCTTGATTTGTAACGAAGCTCAAAGGGAATATCAACATAATTCGCGGCGAGTTTTGTTTTCAGAATATTCCTGTTCAAAGTATCGATGTGTGATTGAAATTGCCCAGCACTGCTGGTCCCTATAATAAGATGATTATTGAAAGAATAGCTGTCAAGTCCCATGCCAATCCCAGGGTTCAGGGTTAGTTTATCTTTGACCAGCTTTACTCTATAGTAATAATAAAGATTTACTCCTTTGGATCTCCAGGCATTTAATTCAAGCTGCGATGGAACATTTTGAAGCTGGTTAAGCCCGATGTCCATCAGGAATCTGTCCCAGGCTCTTACCTGATTTTTTTCAAAGGTGTCAGAATCCGTACTGTCAGTTTTGATGCCGCAGAACGCATGAGTTGAAAACAAAAAAATAAATAAAATCAGGCTTAGGGTTTTCATAAAAATAGTTATTACAAATATCAAACCATAAAATTTAAGCATTGTTTTGGACTATTTTAAGATTTAGGCTTGTAAAAAAATGGATTTTAGCAAATTCTTTAAGATTTTTTTTTATTATCTTTACAGTTCCTTAAAAATTTAATATATCAATAGTTTCCCTGACCATGAAGAAGTTTCTTTTAAAGATTCTTGATATTGAGAAAGAAGATTCCGGTCCGGTATTATTACTGCTGGCAAAGACTTTCTTCATGGGTATTTTTATTGCAACCTAT
>DATMOV010000481.1:0-2330 GCA_035568055.1 Cytophagaceae bacterium | reverse complement strand
CCTGTTTTTCTAAAGGAATCCCGATGCCGGTATCCTTAATGCCGAAATCGAGTAGAATCTTTTCTTCTGTTTCTTCAACACAGATTACTGAAATTGTGATTTCGCCTTTCAATGTAAATTTAATGGCATTCGAAACAAGGTTCAGTAAGATCTGGCTGAGCCTGACAGAATCCCCCAGAATTATATCCGGTATTCTGTCGTCAATTGCATATTTAATAAGTATACCCTTTTGCCTGGATTTTGATTCCATCATCAGGATAGTGGTGTAAATAATCTCCCTCGGTTTAATAGGTACAATTTCAAAGGTGATCTTACCGGCTTCCATCCTTGAAAAGTCGAGTATATCATCTAAAATAACCAACAGGTCATCACCTGATTTAATAATGATGCGGATATACTCCTGCTGTTCTTTGTCGTGGAGTGTTTCTTCCAGGAGCTTTGCAAAACCGAGTATGGCATTCATCGGAGTTCTTATCTCATGACTCATTTTTGCGAGGAAGAGTTGTTTTGTTTTTTCGGAGCTTTCTGCTTTTTCTTTTTCTTTGATCAGGCTTTCCTCAGTATCTTTAAGTTCGCGTATATGATTTATATTATGCTCGATGGTGTCGGTCATCTGGTTAAAAGAAGTGGCAAGCATACCAATTTCATCATGGGAATATACTTTTACTCTTGTACTTAATGCCCCGCCGCTGATAAGCGCCGCGCCTTCAATGATCGCCTTTATACCTTTTTCAATGCCCCGGCTTACCGAAATTGTTATCAGGATACTGGTAGTACCAATTGTTAAAGATAAAGTGAGTAATAAACGTAAAACAATATTTTCCAGCCACCGGGAACCTTCGCCAAGTGTAAATGAAAAATCATCTTCCAGCTTTGTGAATTTTATGTTCAAAACTTCAACCTGTTCCAGTATTTTGTCAATTTTCTGCTGCGAAACGGTATTTGAGTTGGTCATAGCGTGAAGCTTATCACTTAAAGCGATCAGCTCTTCCATGTTTTTTTCAGCCTCGCCCCAGATAATAATTGCTTTGTTAAGATAAGAAATACTATGAAAGCGAAGGATGAGCCGAATCATTCCATCTACATCTTCGGGGATGTTACGGCCTTCAATGAATCCCTCCCGGGCAATTGCAAGGTCAGGGTTTGGTTTTTGAAGTTCAATACGGGTCTTATTGTCGCCTACCGGAACCTTTAAAAATTCGCGAAAATCCTGGTAATCTTTTTCATCATGCGAATGGGCATAAATAAACAGGGTATAGACTGCATCTTTTTGTGCTTTTGACCATAATCCTTCGCCATTAACAAAAGCTCTGACTGACGAGAGGATGCCCACAGCAAACCAAAGCGTGCAAAGCTCGATAGTCACAAGGATGGCCATTATACCTACCGTGAAGTATAATTTCCTTGAGATAGTGATATCCCCGAACTTTTTTTGCAGAAATGATATTATCATCGCAATAAGGAATATATATTCCTTATTACGAAATTAATAAATAAAGGTTGCAATGCACAACTACAATGTTTAGCTGTAGCGAAATAAGAAAATAAATATTATGGTCGTATAGATTTTACAAACCCGGGTATTTTATCAAGATAATTAGCTGTTGCCAATAACTTTACAAACGCGCTGCCTACAATAGCACCGCCGGCATATTCACAGGCTTTATTAAACGATTCATTATTGGAGATACCAAAACCAATGATAGCCGGATTGTTTAATTGCATAGCCTTTATCCTTTTGTAATAATCCTCGATATTGGCTGATACCTGTAAGTTTCCACCAGTAATAGATGAGGAAGATAACAAGTAAATAAAACTATTGCTCAGTTCATCGATCTTGCGGATGCGTTCTTCAGACGTTTGGGGCGTTACCAGGAAAATATTACTTAGCCCGTTTGCTTTAAAGTATTTGGCATACAGGTTTTCGTATTCATACATCGGCAAATCTGGTACAATAATGCCGTCAACACCAACTTCCGCAGCCTTTTTGCAGAAATTTTCCACCCCGTATTGTACAATAGGGTTTACGTAACCCATTAAAAGAATAGGAATAGAAACCCGTTTGCGCAGATCCTCCAGTTGCTCAAAAAGCAGGTGAAGTGTCATGCCATTTTCCAGCGCTTTTTCAGAACTATGCTGAATGGTAGGTCCGTCGGCAACCGGGTCGGAGTAGGGGAAGCCGATTTCCAGGAAATCAACACCTGCCTTTTCCAAAGCTTCGGCGATATCCAGTGTCGTATTCACTTCGGGATATCCCGCGGTGTAATAGATCGATAACAGGTTACCTTTGTTCTTACTAAAAAGCGCGTTTAGACGGTTCATTCTGTGTT
>DATMOV010000480.1:0-5603 GCA_035568055.1 Cytophagaceae bacterium | reverse complement strand
CAGCATATAAAGAGCTGGGTATTGTCCGCGAGCTGGCACCCGCAGCCGCCAATGCAGAGGGTAGTTTTTCTATCACTTATAAGCTCAAAGGAGAACTGGATCAGCAGATGAAGGTTAAGACGGAAACATTGATTGGTGGTGGTGAAATCAGAATAGCAAATGCTAAGATCAATGGAATGAAAATTTTTGATGAAATAAGTAAGGCTGCAAAGAAAGGAAATATCAAAGACCCTCATCTAAAAGAGTTTATTATGGATACTGAGATCAGGGATAATAAAATTTTTATCAAACCTTTCGTTTTAGATCTGTCGGGATTTTCAACTGATATTGAAGGAGTGAGCGACATGAATGGCACCATGGCTTATGTTTTCAGAATAGAACTGCTGCCAATAGAAAAGTTAAAAATACCGTTCCATGTTACCGGCACTTACGACAACCCAAAAGTTGCAATAGGGAAAGGACATAAATTGCCGGAATAAATTTTTATTTGAAGTCAAACATTGGATTTTCTCACATATCTTTTATGCTTAGTGCTCTTGACAACGGGCTGATTATTGTAGTGCTATAAATATAATCCGGTATCTGCACATCGCTGTCTCTAATTCCTAAATTCTCTTTCCTAATTCCCATTTTTTATTTCTCTCTTCTCCTTTATAACCTTTTAAACCTCGCGATGGTTGTTTTAGTATGATCAAGTTAATAGCTGCCATTTCATTATTTATCGCTGCACTGGTAAGCGATGATGATAAATCTATAAAGAATTATATCGTTTTTGAGAATGATGTTCACGATAGCCTTTTTATTGGAATATATGGTGCGGGACATGTGCAGAGATTCAGAGATTCGCTTTCGCAGAATATGTCGCTGATGGTTTCCCTGAATAAGCAAGAACAATATTCCGGACTTTACATGGCCCTGAAAAATCCTGTCGACCTTTCAGAAACCAGTGACAAATATTTATCATTCAAAATAAAAGGGGCGAAGGGTGATGAAAATATTTATGTTTATTTTAAAGACACATATAAGGAACATGGTGACTATGATTTGCAGACCGGTACAAAGATCAGTGATTTTAGTAAAATGACAGATGAATGGCAGGAGATACATATACCGCTGGACAGCTTTCCTGTAAAGGGTGAGAACTGGAATCGCAGATCCGCTGACGGCAATCCTCCTATTACAGGAGCCTTCGACTGGAAAGAAGTTAATTCTATTACGTTTTCCAAACCGGATAAAGCAGACTATACATTTTTTCTGGATGATATAAAGATTGTCACAAAAGAAGATATGGAATGAAAGAAGAAATTAAATTGAACGAAGATATTGTAACCGGTCAGATTTGTTTTATCTGCTCAGCTCGATCTTTACATTTTGCTTCTTGATCTTTTCATTTTTCAAAAGCTGCACTGTCTGTGTAGCCTTTGATCTGTTCACAGCTACATACGAAGCGTGGTCATGCACTTCAATCAGTCCTACATCGTCTTTTTCGAGTCCGCCTTTTTGAAGCAGCAGTCCAACAATATCTACCTTGTTTATTTTATCTTTTTTCCCTCCGCCAATATAAACTGTTGTCCATTTGGGTTTTGGTGGCAGCTTTAGCTTCTCGGTAAATTCTACAAACTCAGGAGTCTCGTTCAGATAGGGCGGAAGCGTATCGTTTTCGGCCATCAGCAGATAAGCATTGCCATGCGCATACATGCGCGCGGTTCTGCCATTTCTATGGATAAAGGCATCCTGAGTTATGGCAAGCTGATAGTGAACGACACTTTGTATTTCCGGGATGTCTAAACCTCGTGAAGCCAGATCGGTGGTAATTAAAATGCGGAAGGATCCATTGCGGAATTTGGTAAGCGCTTTCTCTCTTTCTTCCTGTTTAAGCCCGCCATGAAAAACATCGTGGTCCATTCCCTGAAGATCCAGCAGTTCACTGATCCTGTCTACCGCCTCACGGTGATTGCAGAAAACAAGTGTAGCATCGTTACCGACTTCGCAAAGCAGATGTAAAAGAGCGTCAAGTTTATCCTTGCCATTTGCTCTTACTATTTTCACTTTAAGTCTTGGTGGTAAAGTTTCTTTTAAATAATTCAGCTCAAAGAAAGATATCCTTCCTTCAAAAAGCGGAATATTTTTATCCATGCTGGTGGCTGAGGTAAGCATCCTTTTTTTTAGGTACCCTAGCTGAGCAATGATAAAATTCATTTCTTCTTCAAAGCCAAGCTCCAGCGATTTGTCAAATTCATCCAGTACCAAAGTATGCAAGCCATCCGGACTAAAATTTCCACGGCGTAAATGGTCGGCAATACGGCCTGGTGTGCCTATGATGACTGCAGGAGCATTAATCAAATTATTTTTTTCGATCTTCATCGGATGTCCGCCATAGCAGCAGCTTACTTTGCATCCGCTGCCAAGGCTGCGGAACACCTGCTCGATCTGCATGGCCAGTTCCCGCGAAGGTGCCAGGATGAGTACCTGTACATGACCTGTATCCGGTTTAAGTAAATTTAAGAGTGGAAATAAAAATGCCAGGGTTTTGCCCGAGCCGGTGGGAGCAAGCAGCGTGATATTATCATGCTCTGCACTGGCTTTTAGCGAGGCCGCCTGGATCTCATTGATTTGTATCTTGAGTCTTTCAAGTGACTTTTGGATTGGTTGGGAAATTATTTGCATCTGCTTAAAGGTAGCCATTTTTTGGATGAGTTGAGCTGTGGTTTGTAATTAGGAGTTTAACCCTCTCACCGTGGCCTGTCCCCCGACAGCTATTAACATTAATTATTCCATCTCATATTGTTTGCTTTTAAATTTTGGATCTTCATCCTGGTATGTGGAATTACCTGGCTGATGGCCTGTCGGGGGACAGGCCATGGAAAGGCTGATTGCGATGCTACTTCATTAAAAAAAGTCTTTCTTTCTATTCATCCGCATCATCTCATTAAAACCTAAACTCATTGATAAGGCATTTACCGCTTGCGCTATTCGTTTATCTTTAGTCGCATCTGTTTTGGCTGACTCAATCCAGGTGGAGAAATATTGCTGGTGGGATTTTGGCAGGGTTTTAAAATATTTCAATGCTTTAGATTCGTCCGCCAGGCATACAAGAAAGTCCGCTGACAGTTTCTTTTTTTTCGTGTCGACCTCCATTTGAACCTTTACCATCGCGCCTTTCTCTTTCCTGATGTTTTTTCGCACAGTCGCATTCAGCGCCATGATAAAATCACCGTCACCTATAGGCAGCAGGGCTATACCTTCAAAAGTATAATTATCCAGTTTGCCTTTTACCCGGAAAGATTTTCTATTATTTGGCTTGAGTTCTTCAGCCTGATCTGCCGCTATAGGTATATATGACCAACTGGTCTTCTCACCCTTTTTACCAAACTGTAGAATGGTCGCTGTAAAATGAATCATGGTTAGTACGTCATGTCCACCTTAAAAATACAAAAATATTGTATTAGAAATTACTCGTTGTCTGTTGAAGGCACTTGACGGTGAGGAGGACGTCATTGCGAGGTAAATGACACATTTAGTTATAGAAAAAAAGTGCGGCAAAACTCTTAGTGCATTACTTTAAACCAGCAGCATTTGCCTCGCAATGACGCAGTTCGTGCAACACTTTCTCAAATAATATTCACTTCAATCTCCAGTTCAATCCCGAATTTTTCTTTGACAGAGCGCTTAATATCCTCAGATAATTTTTTCACTTCAGCGCCTGTCGCGTTTCCATAATTTACCAATACCAGTGCCTGATTTTTATGCACTCCGGTTCGCCCGACTATTCTTCCTTTCCAGCCGCATTGTTCGTTGAGCCAGCCTGCCGGTACTTTCACCATGCCGGGAGTGGTTTTGTAAGATGGGATGTCAGGGAATCTGGCTTTTAAAGCATCATATTGAGTTTCCGGAATTTCCGGGTTTTTAAAAAAGCTTCCTGCATTACCGATCACCGCTGGGTCGGGCAGTTTGCTTTTACGGATACTGCACACAGCATCGCTGATCGCCTTAATGCTTATGTTTTCTATACCCATCTCCTCGAGCGTAGTTTTAATCGCGCCATAGCTAATATTAAATTGCGGTTTTTTACTCAGCTTGAATACAACAGAAGTAATAATATATTGTCCTTTTAATTCTTTTTTAAAAATGCTTTCCCTGTATCCGAATTGACAGCTTTCTTTGTCAAAAGTATAGATTTTGCCATCAATGATATTAACTGCTTCCAGGTGTGCGAAGCTGTCCTTGATCTCAACGCCATAAGCACCGATATTTTGCATAGGCGCTGCACCCACAGTGCCGGGAATCAAGGAAAGATTTTCCAGTCCGGCAAAACCATTTTCAATACAGAAGAGCACGAACTCATGCCATATTTCTCCGGCACCTGCGCGGACGTATGCGTACTCATCGTTATGCTCTATTATTTCTTTTCCTTTGATCTTATTGTGAAGAACTATACCGTCAAAATCCTTTGTGAATAGCAGGTTGCTTCCGCCTCCAAGTATCAATTTTTCTACCTGATGAAATTCCGGATCAGCAATGAAGTTCTGTAGTTCCATCACAGAATAAAATTCCCCGAAATAAGAGGCTTTAGCATCTATGCCGAAGGTATTAAGGCTTTTGAGAGAAAGGTCTTTCCGGAGGTACATAAAAATAAATCTTTATTAAAAAATTATTGTTTGTTAAAACCGTGCTACAAATATAACCTTAAATTGACGCAAAGAGTTTTGAAATTAAGAATTAAGATCTGGGATTTGCCTTTCCATTTATTTTTTAAATAATTGTCTCAACAGGTATATAAAAAAAGCGGAAAGTTTCCTCCCCGCTTCTGACTTAAAACTTATTACGTATAACGTATAACTTATTTCTTCTTCTCATCCCTCGCCCTCATCGCATCATCCACTCTCTGCATCCACGCTGATTTTTTGCCCGGGCCTGTAGAGGCAATTTTCTTTCTGTTCTCATCAAGGGTAGCTCTGATCTTTTCTTCATCCACAAATTTTCTGATTCCCATTTGCTGTCCGATCGCTAGAATATTGGATACAAAATAGTAGAAGCTCAAGCCGGCAGGGAAGCTGTTTAATACAAACATAAAGATGACAGGCATCAGGTAAGAAACTATCTTCATAGGACCTTGCACCGAGGTAGTCATCTGGTTATTGAAATATGTAAATGCCAATGTTGATATGGTCATCAGTAAAGTGAAAATACTTACGTGAGATCCATAGTATGGAATGGTGAAAGGCAAATGTATCGGCGCGTCAAATGTTGAAAGGTCATGCGCCCATAGGAACGACTCCTGACGAAGTTCTATCGAGTTAGGGAAGAAGCTGAACATGGCAAGCAATACCGGCATGGACAGCAGTACAGGGATACATCCGCTCAATGGATTAATGCCAACCTGCTTATAAAGCGCCATCTGCTCCGTCTGCTGCTTCTGCATATCATCCGGAAACTTTGCTTTAATCTCATCAAGTTCCGGTTTCAGCACCTTCATCTTTGCCATAGAGATCTGTGACTTATAAGACAGAGGCAGTGTGATCAGCTTTACAAGGATAGCGAGAATGAGAATGATGATTCCATAATTTCCTATAACGCCTTTCAAAAAGTCAAAAACCGGTATT
>DATMOV010000479.1:0-6297 GCA_035568055.1 Cytophagaceae bacterium | reverse complement strand
TCATAATAATCTTTCCATGGTCCTTCTCTTTTGCCATTTTTAAAATTTCCATCGATCTTTATTTGTCCGCCCGGATAATATTCTTTCCACGTACCTTCTTTATTATCCAACTTGTATGTGCCATCAATTGCAGCTTGCCCGCTGGTATAAAATTCTTTCCACGAACCGTTCCTTTTGCCATTGACAAAAGCGCCATTCACTTTCTTCTCTCCGGTACTGAAATATTCTTTCCATGGGCCTTCTTCTTCTCCATTCTTATAGGTTCCTTCAGTAGCGGTTTTTCCATTGGAAAAATATTCCTTATAGCTTCCGTTTAAAACTCCACCATTGTAATTCTCTTCGGATGAAATTTTGCCTTGTGGATCGTAGGATTTCCATAACCCTTCTTTCTTTCCATGCTGGCGAATGCCTTCTGCTTTTACCATTTTTACCTGGCCCGGAAGGACATCATAAAATTCCTGCTCAGCCTGCGCAAAAGCATAAGTTATGATCAAAGAAAACAAAATGGGCAAAAGGACTTTCATAAGGTCTTTAATTAATGAGCACGCACCGGAACATTGAGAATAACTTTACTTCTCAAGGTAACACCATTTTCTATAGCGGGAATATATTTCATTCTTGAAAGAAGCTCTTTAAGCCTTTCACCTATTCCAAAACCAGGATCCCTGATCACTTTAATATTGGAGATTGTACTGTCTTTTTCCACCATAAAGGAAAGCATGACTTCAGTATCCACTTTGGCATGTTTAGCTTCATCGGAATAATGAAGATTATCGAAAAAATATTGGTCGACAGCAGCATCTCCCTGAGCATATTGAGCTTCACGGGACTGCTTGACCGTCATATTCTGTGTGCTTTGCGCGAAGGAATCAGTAAATCCCAGAATAAGGGCGGCAATGAGAATGGCTTTGATCATGGTCTTGTTTTTAATTTGTTAAGATACTTATGCAATGGTAAATATACAAAGCTTTGATTATTTATAGGCAATCTGTGTTCAAGTCTTTAGTAGGGTAAAAACCTTTGACAATTATACCCTTGATGAAATTTTTTATCCAATAATCCCGCCAAAGTTTAATTATTAGCTGATAATTGATTTATTTCGCAGCAATCAACCAGCTATTTAATGAACCGACCAGCTACGGCATCATTATACATTATATTTTTGTGCCTCAGTTTTACTGCTTTTCCCCAGACAGACAATTCTGCTATGGGAGCCAGAAGTGCCGGAATTGGCAATGCTTCCGTTACCATCACAGATAGCTGGGCTTTCTTCAATAATATCAGCGGAACGTCTGAACTAAAAAATATGCAAGCCAGCTGCACTTTTCAAAATCGCTTTGGCATCAAAGTTCTTAACACAGGTGCTGCGGTATTTATTTATCCTATAAAATTCGGAGTATCGTCACTCGGCCTTTCAAAATTTGGCGACAGTCATTACAGTGTGCAGAAAGTTTCGGCGGGCTTTGGCCACAAGATCGGTCATGTGAGCCTGGGAATAAAAGCTGACTATCTGCAGGTGGCCATTGAAGAGCTAAATACCCGCAGGGCTTTTCTGCTTGAGTTTGGTGGAATCTCTGAGATCACAAAACAACTGGTTTTCGGGGCGCATGTTTATAATATCAACCAGGCTTCTCTTATAGGAGGAAGTAAAAAAGAAGCAGTGCCGGTGGTGATGAAAGCCGGCCTCTCCTATCGGCCAACAAAAAAGCTGATGCTGAATGTGGAAACACAAAAAGACCTCAACCATAAACCATCGTTCAAAACAGGTGTCGAATATTTTGTCGTTGAAAAATTTTGCCTGCGTACAGGAATCTCGACTCAGAGCTTCATGAATTTTTTCGGAATAGGTTTTAACAATCAATCCCTTCGCATTGATTATGCTTTTAGCTCATACGCACAGCTTGGTATCAGCAATGAGCTTTCGCTCTCTTATAAATTAAGGAAGAAATGAAAATAGTTTATTGCTTATTCCTGATATTCATTTTTATGATTTGCTCCCAAGCCAGCTATGCTCAGTCACCGCCTGTTCCTGATATTGACCTCGACAATTTTATCCAGGAACTTTTTCAGCTGCAGGACAAAGATGTGAACTATGAAGATATTTACGAATCACTTTTGCAGTTTTATACTAATCCGCTTGATCTCAATTCAGCTGAACGGGAGGATCTACAAGCCTTATATATTTTAAATGATGTGCAGATCAACCAGCTGTTCAAATACAGGGAACAGACAGGCAATCTGATTTCGTTGTATGAGCTACAGGTAATTCCAGGCTTTGATATGGTTACAATCAACAAACTGCTTCCCTTTGTCGAGATCAAGCAAAATACTGAAAATTTCCAAAAGCTCTGGACCAGGATGTGGAAAGATCACAACAGTTATTTACTGGTCAGAACAAGCAGAGTGCTGCAAAGCAAAGCAGGTGATCAGGGTGCGTATGCAGGATCGCCGGATAATTTATATATGAGATTCCGCAACAGCCATTCAAAAGATTATAGCATCGGCTTTACGCTGGAACAAGACGCAGGCGAAAAAATATTGTGGAGCCCTTCCACTCACCGGTATATCACCGACTTCTATTCATTCCATTGCACATTATTTAATAAGGGAAAATTTAAGGCGGTGAGCCTGGGGGATTATCAGGTGCAATTCGGACAAGGATTGATACTATCTTCAGGTTTCAGCATTGGTAAGGGAGCTGAAACTATTTTAACGACACGCAGAAGCAATGCTGGCATCAGACCTTTTACTTCGGCTATGGAAACAGGATTCTTTCGGGGTGCGGCAGCCACTTATAGAATTAAAGATTTTGAATTGAGCGCTTTTTATTCCAACAAAGATATTGATGGAAAAATCAATACTGATACGCTCAATAATTACAATGAATTTGTAAGCTCGTTGCAAAGTACCGGATACCATCGCACTGCATCAGAAATCGCGGCAAAGCATCAGATCAATGAACAAAATGTTGGAGGAAATATTTCTTTTAACAAGCCTGCAAAAAATCTTCACCTGGGCGCTTCCATGATAGAAACTCATTACAGTAAGGCCCTGATAAGATCACCATCAGTATATAATCAATTCGCATTTAGAGGGAAAGATAACCTGAATGTGTCTGCTGATTATAACTTACTATGGCAGAACTTTAATTTCTTCGGAGAAGCAGCTTTATCAGGAAACGGTGGAAAAGCATTGGTATCAGGCCTTATGGCATCCCTTTCATCAAGAACAGAAATATCTATGGTATATAGAAATTATGAAAGGGATTTCCAATCGTCTTATGGAAATGCTTTTGGCGAGAATACAACGAACAATAATGAGAAAGGTATTTACTGGGGAGTAAAAATAAAGCCATTCAGGCAATGGACACTGAGCGCTTATTACGACCGGTTTATTTTTCCCTGGCTCAAATACCAGACTTATGCTCCTTCGAAAGGCTATGAATATTTAGCAAGGCTGAACTATCAGCCTTCAAAACACATTGCCATGTACATACAGATACGGTCGGAGCGCAAAGAAAAAAATCAGTCCGGTAATACTACCAATATAGATTTCCTGATGCCTTATACCAGGAATAATTATATGATAAATCTTGATTACAAAACAACGGAAAAGATGGTTCTGAGAACGAGGGTTCAGGCAAGCTCATACAGACAAAGCAAAGCTACCACCTATGGTTACTATATAATGGAAGAGGTTTCTTTCGATTTTTCTGTTTTTAAAATATCCGGCCGCTACGCTATTTTCGATACTGATGATTATGATAACAGACAATATGCCTATGAAAGAGATGTCTTATACGTTTTTTCCATTCCCGCACTTTCAGGCAGAGGAACAAGATTTTATTTGCTTTCACAGATGAGAATAAACAGGAGTACAGATATCTGGTTTAGGTATGCACGTACAAAATATTCCGACCGCCAGGTGATCGCTAGCGGGCCGGAGCAGATCAATGGAAACGCTAAATCGGAATTAAAATTTGAAATCAGGTACCGTTTTTAAAATAATATACTTTTTATATTTTATATTCGTATAATACGATAAACGTGGTGTGATGCAGCACAACTCCTATTATAGAATACTTGAAGTTTCTGAGAACGCATCTGATGAAGAGATCAGAAAAGCTTACCGTAGCAAGGCCAAGCTATACCACCCTGATGTCAATCAATCACCTGATGCGCATTCGACATTTGTACTTCTCACGGTAGCCTACAATACCTTAATCAATCGGCATAAGAGAGGCGGGTATGATCAGAAAAGACAAAGTGCTGCTGATCCTTTTCGCGCATACAGTCAATGGACAAAAACACAGAAAGCTCAGGCAGCATATAATGCGCAGATGAGGTATTATGAATTTATCAAACACAGAGAAAAGCTGCGCAACAATCCATTCAAATATTACCAATCTTTAATTTTTGTGTATATGGTCACAGCATTCGGCTATAGCTTTTCCAGCTTCCTGATCGTGATCTGCTCTATTATTATATTCTTAAAACACCCTATCTGGTTCTTTTTCCTCCTTCCCTTCATCTGTGCAGGAATTTTTCTTATCCGCGCTACTTTTATCTGGTATAAGGATGCCAAAAGATACTTCTAACAAAAAATTCAAATAACAAAATCCAAGATTAAGCTCGTAAGTTTAAGATTTTTATATTTTAACACATTGTATTACAGATAAATAAAAAATAGTTTAAAATAACATTAGGTTATTTACTAATATATTTAGTAAATTGCTAACATGTTAAACAGTCAGGAATATTTAAAAGGCCGCGGGGCGCAAATCATTACCGATAATCCTTACCTCAGGAACAAATATGTAACAGAACATATTGAAGGTTTGGACGAGGAGATGGTTTCAAACTCAAAAACTGAGCTCTTTTATGAAAATCCTAAAAAAATCGTCAACAAAGTTGATAGTCCGGATCTGGGTCAGATGTATTCTCTGAACCCATACCAGGGCTGCGAACATGGATGCATTTATTGTTATGCAAGAAATTCGCATCAGTATTGGGGATTCAGTGCCGGCCTGGACTTTGAAAGGAAGATCATCATCAAAGAAAATGCTCCTGAACTGTTGGACAAAGCATTAAATAATCCTAACTGGGCTCCGCATCCAATCATGCTGTCGGGTAATACTGATTGTTATCAGCCTGTGGAAAGAAAGCTTGGTATTACAAGAAAAATGCTAGAGGTGTTTCTGAAATACAAGCATCCTGTCGGCATCATCACGAAGAACAGCCTCATTTTACGAGATATAGATCTTTTGCAGGAATTGGCAGCCTCGGATCTGGTGCACGTGAATGTTTCCATTACTTCTCTGGATGAATCATTGAGACAAAAACTAGAGCCACGGACGGCCTCCCTAAACAATCGTCTGAAAGTTGTAGAAAATCTGTCATCCAGGGGAATACCGGTAAACGTCATGGTTGCACCAGTAATTCCTGCACTTAATAGCCATGAAATCCCTGACATCATTAAAGCTGCCGCTAACTGCGGCGCTTCATCGGCGGCTTACACCATCGTCAGGCTGAATGGCGCAATCAAAGATATTTTTACAGATTGGATAGAGAAAACATTTCCGGAAAAAGCGAAAAAGGTTTTACATCAGATAGCTGACTGCCATGGGGGCAAACTCAATGACAGCAGGTTTGGAAAAAGAATGAGGGGCGAAGGAAATATTGCCGAAGTGATCAAAGATCTTTTTATCAGCTCTAGAAATAAATATATGGCCGGACGCGAAATGAAGGAATATAATCTGAATGCTTTCAGCAGGCCGACGAGCGGACAGCTTAAATTATTTTAGCGGACAATCTTTTACTCTCATAGTAAATTAAGGAAATGAGGTGGCAACCAGCTATGGAAAGCGTTAGCCACCTCTTTCCTTTTATAACTCATACTCCATCTAAATGGACAACCTTTGAAACTCCAAAGGTTGAGGAAAATAGTCCACAAGAATAAACAAGTAGCTTGCAAATAAAATAATACCTGGAAAACACTCAGATAACAAAAGCAACCCAAAGAAATAGTAGAAATAAAACCAGATGAATAATTATAATTACTTTGGCTATGATGCCGGGAATGATCCGCGTTCTCATGGTTTCTCGTGCTTAGTTTGAAGTGAGCAACCTGAAGTCAAAAAAAATGTTTAAGTCGTTATCACATTTTTAGAATTACATCTCCCTAATCCTATTTCTAACCACATCAATTTGTTCAATGAGTATTTTGTTGTTCTTTTTCCACAGCTATCGATTCTGTAACATCCCACAAACTTGCCATATGGCCATTCTTTTCATTCCA
>DATMOV010000478.1:0-3631 GCA_035568055.1 Cytophagaceae bacterium | reverse complement strand
TTTGCACCTTCTTTATTCAAAATGGAAATACTATCAAAGCCCGAATTCATCATTTTTGCCTGCATGCTTGCCGGCGTTGCTCTCATACATAAGCATCCTATGACTGTATCCCTCGTTGGTTTGGCGGCACTCGTTATTTATAAACTTGCTTTTACGGATTTTGATATAATTTCTCACACGGAACATGAATGGGAGGTACTTGTAAATCTTTTTGGATTATTGATCGGATTCACAATTCTGGCTCAGCATTTTGAAGATTCAGAAGTACCTCATTTTCTTCCGAATTATTTACCTGATGACTGGAAGGGCGGCTTTATGCTGCTGGTGATCGTTTTTATCCTTTCTTCTTTTCTTGACAATATTGCCGCAGCCATGATCGGTGCGACTATCAGCATATCTGTTTTTAAACGTAAAGTGCATATTGGTTATCTCGCTGCCATTGTAGCTGCCAGTAATGCCGGCGGTGCAGGAAGCGTGGTGGGTGATACAACCACTACCATGATGTGGATCAGTGGAGTGGAAGCTTCAGATATTGTATATGCGTATGTTGGATCCGCTGTGTCTTTTTGCTTTTTTGCTGTTATCGCTTCCCGCCAGCAACATCAATTCAATCCGATTGTTAAAGAGGTTCATGATGATATTCAGATAGATTGGGGAAGACTACTGCTTGTATCAGCCATACTTGTTCTGACCATCATCACCAATATTTTGTATGATTTTCCAGCTATAGGGGTTTGGGTTGCAATTTTAATAGGATCATTCTTTAAGAAGACGAACTGGAAAGCCGCATTAAAATCTATTCCTGGAAGTATATTTTTATCAGCACTTGTGTTATCAGCTTCCATGATGCCTGTTGAGCATCTTCCTGACGCTTCGTGGGCTTCATGCTTCGGGCTGGGATTCATATCCGCTGTTTTTGACAATATTCCTTTGACCAAACTTGCACTTACCCAGGGTGGGTACGATTGGTCGTTTCTCGCCTATGCGGTTGGTTTTGGAGGTTCGATGATCTGGTTCGGTTCTTCAGCGGGAGTGGCACTATCAAATATTTATCCCGAGGCAAAATCCGTTGGAAGCTGGATTAAGAATGGCTGGCATGTAATCCTGGCCTACATCATTGGATTCATGGTCATGCTGGCTATAGTGAAATGGGATCCAATAGCCTTGACTAAAAAGCAGTCTTCAGCAACTGACCAAAAACACTAGTATTATTTTTTGTTGAATTCCCTGAGCTTTATTTCTGTGAGCTTTTTTTTAGTGTTAAGTGCAAAGTCTCCTTTCATCATCCAGTCATAATAAGATGGATCTTTCTTGAGTATGTCCGTAACTTTTTGCCCTTTATATTTACCGAAATTAAAAATCTCCTCACCTTTGTCGTTGAAGAGTATACGTCCTGCAAGGTCTGCCTGATGAGACAAGGTCAGCTGATGCAGAGCCTCCATATCATTCTTTATCGGAAGAAATTCTTTTCCCGAATTATCCTTAATTGAAATATTCTGATATTTGTTGATCTGAGCTTTCAGCACTTCGAAAGTAGCGATGGTGTCCGCTTCTGCGCCATGTGCGCCAATCAAATCTTTGCCGCAATAAAATTTATAGGCGGCGCTCAAATTTCTTGGTTCCATCATGTGGTATATGCGTTGCGCGTCCACGAGGCGGCGGTTGGATACATCAAAGTCAAAATCCGCCCTGAGAAATTCTTCTACCAGCACCGGTACATCAAAACGTATGATATTAAAGCCTGCAAGATCACATCCTTCCAAAAATTGACCCAGTGAATGAGCTATTGCCTTAAATGTAGGTTTGTCCTTAACATCTTCATCATAAATACCATGAATAAGGCTGGACTCGACAGGTATAGGAATAGTGGGATTGATCCTCATGGTTTTCAATTCTCTATCCCCATTTGGCATGATCTTTAAAATGGAAATTTCAAGGATTCTGTCGCTGGTAATATTTACGCCGGTAGTTTCAAGATCAAAAAAAGCGATTGGCTTTTTAAGATTCAAGGGAAGTTCATTAAGGTTAAGGGAAAGTCCTAGCTGGGGGTTCTTAAGGGTCATGAGATCTGAATTTTGTCTTATCAAATCTATGCAATTTTTCTATAAAATATAAACAGCCACCAGCTAGAGTTTTACAATCACGTTTGCCAGATCTTTAAGATCAAGCCCGTCAAAATCGCCGGAGCTCATGAGTAGAAGATTTTTATTGTCCCAGGCATTATCTAATAAATATTTTTTTAGTTTCAGGCTATCGGTAAATACTTTCAGGTCTGAAGAATTAAAAGCTTCTTTTAATTCCTTTTCATTGACAGGTTCCATCTCCTTGTGTTCAATGGAGGTGAGATTATAATATACCACCGGCTGATCAGCACCTTTAAAGGAATCGGCATATTGACTGAGAAATTCTTTATTAAGACTGCTATAGGTGTGAAGTTCAAGCACTGCGGTTAATGATCTTTTTTCAAACTGTTTTTTTACCGCATTGGTACTTGCTTTTAATTCTGATGGAGCATGGGCAAAATCCTTGAAAATGATTGTCGTTTTGCCTTCTGCCAGGATCTCAAGCCTGTTAGCGACTCCTTTAAAGCTTTGAATAGCTTCGTAGAACATTTTATCCGTGATACCAATTTTTGAAAGAACAGCCTTCGCGCCACTCAGGTTTTTCATGTTATGTTTTCCAAAAACATGAACGGGTACCTCTCCAACATCAGTGATCAGATAAGTCTGTTTGTTTTCAATATCATTTTTATGGGCTTTGTATTCAAAAAGTGTTACATCATCTCTTTCTTTTTTGCATACCATGGCAGCAACAGCATCACTTTCACAAAAAATCAATGTTCCCGCTTTTGGTGTGGCATCTGCAAAGGCATCAAATTGCTTTACATATTCATCTAAAGTCGGGAAGATGTTTATATGATCCCAGGCTACGGCGCTTACTAAACCAATGTGATGATGATATTTAAGAAATTTTGGGGTTCTGTCAATGGATGAGTTTAGGTGTTCGTCACCTTCGATAATAATGATTGGCGCATCATCGCTCAATTTAACCGTGATATCAAAACCTTCAAGCGGGGTTCCTATGAGGTAATCGAACTTCCTGTTAAAATATTTCATTACGTGTAAAATCATACCAGTAATAGTAGTTTTACCATGGCTTCCGGCAATTACGACCCTTTGTTTATCCAGTGATTGCTGATAAATATATTCGGGATAAGTGTAGATTTTCAATCCCAGCTCTTTTGCTTTCAGTAATTCCGGGTTATCAGGATTTGCATGCATGCCGAGGATTACTGCATGAAGTTCTTTGTGGATTTTTGAAGGATCCCACGTTGTTGAATCGGGAAGAATTCCCGCTTTTGCCAACCTCGATTTTGATGGCTCGAATATTTCATCGTCAGATCCGGTTATCAGATAACCTTTTTCATGCAATGCCAACGCTAAGTTGTGCATCACGCTTCCTCCAATCGCAATAAAATGGATCTTCTTATTTTCTTCAGACATTGCACAAGCTTTGTCTGGCAAAATTAGAATAAAAATAGCGAGGTACAAATGGAATCTTCGGAACGAATTATTGTTAATAAGTCAGTGTATAAAGAATGTATAAAATCTTATCTGTATATCACTAACTA
>DATMOV010000477.1:0-5450 GCA_035568055.1 Cytophagaceae bacterium | reverse complement strand
TCCGTTATCAATTCCTTCAGTAGCGATAAAGTAAATAGCGCTATTATTGATTATGAGAAAACCGGACAAGCCTCTTATTTTCTGATGATCGGAAGTTTATTATCTATTGTGGCGGTATTAATGCTTAAAAAATTCGGAAAATTCAGCGCATTTATACTGCTGGCCGCGGCACTGTCCCCGGTAATCTTTGTTCCCCGCTCAATTGTGATCACATCTATATTACTGGTAGCAGGCATTTTAATCTTTATTTTTAAATCAGGAAAGCGCAGGCCGGAAACAAATTTTAGCAATTATTAAAACTTATTTTTATTATTATTTTATTTTTTGTCACATCATATTTTCAATTCGATTTTCCCCCTCTTTAAACAAAGCTTGTTTTAAAATTGCTGGAGATATATAGTTCCCCATATATCATTTATTTTACAACTATCTTCTAAAAAAACTTACTTCTGTTTCCTTGTTAATTTTTGGAGCAAAGAAGTACGGTCGGAACTAAGCAAGCCTAAATAGCATTGATTCCGGTACACAACTTATTTTATATCCTAAATTAAAAAAAGTGAAAAACAAAGCTAGAAGATTGATGCAGTGGCTGCCGTTAGCAGTCGTTGTAGGGTTTTCCTCTTGCAAGAAAGAGGATAATGTTAAGCCGGGAAACACGACTGCACAAGTTTCCCAAAACAATATGCAGGATACTACTTTTACAGATGAAGCCGCCAATGATTCACCTGATGAAGTTCTTTCTCCATCTGCATATTCCGCTACTACAGCGGTTACAAAGACAAAGATTGGTACCGAAGGTTCTATACCTGTATATAGTATTGCTGGAAAAAATGCCTTCTTTTATAATGCCGGTATGAGTGTTACCGCATGTGGCGCTCCCAAAGCATATAATGCAAATGACGCTATCGCTCTTGATTATCTCTCACATGCAGGAAAGCCTGGGGACTGGTGGTCATTAGTGACAGATAATGGCACTCCCAGTGGAAAACCTTTAGTGCAAACAGCTACCGAACGCGCACCAGGTTATTATATTTCCATGACTGCTCTTACAAATAAGAACAGGACAGCGAAAGATCCGAGAGCATATATCAATGCTGCTGCAGTTCCTTACATTGTTTTGCCTCCATCATTAGCTAAGAAAGCTAAGATAGGTGATTTTGCAGCCATTATTAACAAGCATACTGGCGCTGTCAGTTATGCAATATTCGCCGATACAGGAGAAGAAGGAGTGGTAGGAGAGTCATCCATCAATGCAGCGGCAAAGAGCGGGATAAACTCCAGCGCTAAAGCCGGTGGGACAAAGACAACTGACCTTATTTATATCGTATTCCCTAATTCAGGTAATGGATTTGGAAGAAGCTTATATGATATCAGAATTCAGGGTGCCGCTCAGTTAGCATCTTTTGGAGGAGGTTCTTTGTTAATGCAACTTTATGCAGCAACACCAACTCAACCAGCACCAACTCCGGCTCCGGTCCCAGCGCCAAAGCCAGTTCCTACTCCAACTCCTACGCCAGCACCGACTCCAAAGCCGGTTCCAGCACCGACTCCGGTTCCTGTACCAATACCTACGCCGGTTCCAACACCAACACCAACTCCAACTCCTACACCTGTACCAGTGAGTTCAGGGTTTAAGGTATTGGGTTATTTTGCGGACTGGTCAGGACAGGTAAATCAGGTTCAGTTTGACAAGCTTACTCATATTAATTATGCCTTCATGACACCATCATCATCAGGAGGAATTTCTGGTGGAGACCCTGCATTATTGCAGAGCCTTGTAAGTACTGCACACTCTAAAAATGTAAAAGTGCTGGTATCGATAGGTGGATGGAATAACGGAGATCATAGTCAGTTTGATGCTTTGGCGGCAAATTCATCTTCCATCTCAAACTTTGTAACGAACGCAATTAATCTTTGCAATCAGTATAACCTTGATGGTATTGATATTGATTATGAATACCCAAATCCTGGACAAACAGCAACCAACTATGCTAATTTCATGAGCGCACTTGGTTCTGGTCTTCATGCTAAAGGAAAAATGCTCACTGCTGCGGTGGTTGACCAAGGTTCTACAGGCGATGGAATATTAAGCTCAGTATTTAACTCAGTTGATTTGTTAAATATTATGGCTTACGATGCAGGTACTCCACACTCAACTTATCAGGAAGCTTTGTCGTCAATCCAATATTGGGCTGGACGTGGTTTAGCTAAATCCAAGATCATGATAGGGGTTCCTTTCTATGGCGAAAATGGAGCTAGTTATGCTTCTATAGTAGCACAGGATCCTCAGGCGCCATATAAAGATGCTGCTGCCGGTACTAACTATAATGGTATAGCCACCATGAAACAGAAAACATCTCTGGCGCTTCAACAAGCTGGAGGCATTATGATCTGGGAGCTTTCTCAGGATACTCAGGATGGCACATCCTTGCTGAAAGCAATTAATGATGACATAAAAGCTCCTGTGCCTGTTGCCTTGACAATTACAATAGGAACTGAAACTTTAGCTTTCATTAATGCTGATGGAGCAAATCAAAGTTCAGTGTTCTGGAGCGCTCCGGTTGCAGTAGCGGTAATACCAACTGCAAATACCAAAAGGAAATATGTTTCTAACCTGGTATAAATTCAATAGCTAATTAGAAATTAGAAAATCAGTAAAATGGAAAAGCCTCCGTCAATTTGCGGAGGCTTTTTTATTGTCTACTCGCGTTTATTTCGACCACCTTTTTAGTTTTAATAAGTTATGCTTACTAATAAATCAATATTGTTTAGTGCGGTAAATCTTAGACTAGCGACATTGATTTTTGCCAATTGTCAACTATAAATTGCCAACTAAATCAAGCTACGAAGCTTTTTTCTTTCTCCTGAAATATTTTCGATTATTATGCACTACAACTTCACATGAATCAATATTTGAAAATCCGGAGACGACCTTCTGATCATTTTGTTCGGGGTTGCTGTCTTGTTTATATTTTTCCCACGCTTTAGATAAATCCATTATCCTGGTTTCTTTCTTCTTCATAAATTGACATTTTAGCTGATCTTTATAAAAGAACAGGTACTGCCATGTTTTGTTTGGAATCTGAAAAGAAAGTAAGTGGTGAGTATTAACGCTCATGATTGAATATTTTTCCCTGGCTTGGTGAGCAAAAGTAAAATCCAGCATAAGATAAAGAAAAACTCAGCGGCCGCATCCAGCAGGTAAATTTCTGAAATCATATCATTCCACCCATAATAGAATTCAACTCCTGCAAGCGCCAGGGCGGAAAAAATAATAAGTAGAATGAGTTCCATGATTAATTTGTTTCTGATTATCGCTGAGATCAGCAGCAGGCCAATGATAATCATAAGCAAACCTAAAGCTTTTGCCATCCAGATGTCTGTTTTAGCCCCGGTAAAGAACATAAAACTGTTCATATCCACTACAGGCCATATACCAATAACCATAAAGTACAGAGCGTGTATAAACCCCAACGCATACAAAAGGTGTGGATGTTTGTAAGTTTTCATTGCTGATAAAACCTGGAAAGGAGCATTTAGTTACGAAAATGGCCTATTTATGCGTTTATCAGCTTATTTATGCAAAAAAATATTTACTTTTTGAATAAATTATTTACTTTAGAATTTCCCTTAGTGATTTCGTAACCTAAAATTCATTTTTATGCCTGATAATTCATGGATCGATGTTTCTGTTGACTTGTGTTCCGAACTTCCTACCTGGCCTGGAGATCCTACATTAAATATTTCAAAATTCGCTGATATGGATAAAGGCAAAGTGTGTAATGTCACTCAGCTATCTCTAAGCGCCCATACCGGCACCCACATGGACTCTCCACGGCATTTTGTAAAAAACGGAAAAACAATGTCGGACTGGCCGCTGGAATCGACAACTGGGGTGGTAAAAGTATTTGAGATAAAAGACAAAGAAAGTATCAAGGTAGCCGAAATAAAAGATTTTGATATTCAAAAGGGTGATAGGGTCATATTCAAAACACCTAACTCTTCCTATGAGTGGTTTAAACAACCGTTTAACAATAATTTTGTATGCTTTTCTACGGAAGCAGCTGAATACCTGGCAAAAAAACAGATCATGACAGTCGGAATAGATTATCTCTCTGTAGGAGGACTGAAGAATGGAGTAGAGGTACATAATTTTATGCTTAACGCTGGTTTATGGATCATAGAAGGTTTATACCTGAAAGAGATCAAGCCAGGCAAATATGAATTGTTATGTATGCCGATCAAATTAAAGGGAGCCGACGGCGCTCCTGCCAGGGCATTTATGAAACTTTTAAACTAATTTTTATATAATTATGGCTACAGTTCAAAAATTTGGAATTATCGGTCTGGGGAAAATGGGTGGGAATCTCGCTCTCCAGGCAATGGAAAAAGGCTTCGGCGTTGTCGGGCTCGACAAATCTGATTTAAGTCCTGACTTAAAATCATCGGCAATTGTAAAGGTAAACACAGCGAAAGATCTGGCAGCGAATCTTACAGGGCCGAGAGTTGCATTGATCTATGTTGGCGCCGGCCCGATCATCGATACAATCATTGATGATCTTGTAAATCACTTTCAAAAAGGGGACGTAATCGTTGATGCAGGAAATTCATATTGGGGAGACTCAATCAGGAGATTCAGGAGACTCAAAGAAAAAGGAATTCAGTTTATTGATTGCGGAACCAGCGGTGGTGTAAATGGTGCAAGACACGGTGCATGCTTTATGATTGGCGGAGAAAAAGAGGCCGTTGCTCTCGTTGAACCAATCCTTAAAAAACTTGCTGTACCCGATGGGTATGTGCATGCCGGCCAACCGGGATCAGGACATTTCACTAAACTCGTACATAATGGAATTGAATTTGGAATGCTACAGGCAATAGGTGAAGGAATGGACCTTCTTGAAAATTTCAGAGAAGACCTGGATATCAAAAATATTTTAACCTGCTGGAACCACGGTTCTGTAGTGCGTTCCTGGTTAATGGAGTTGATGGAAAAAGCATACAGGGACAAAAATGGAATGGAATCAATTCCGTCTTATGTAGAAGATACGGGCGAAGTGAATTGGCTTGTTAATGATGCTCTTCATATGGAAGTTGCCACACCAGTAATCTCGATGTCAGTTATTCAATTGTTAGCTTCCCGCGATGAGAAAAAGAACTGGGCAAGAGCCATCGCCATGATGAGGAACGGATTTGGAGGTCATCCATTCGGCAAAGATGATTATATCAAAAAAATCAGGCACACAAGCCGTGTAGGAGATTTCCTTAAAGACTAATAATACTATTCCCGGTTACTAAAGTGACCGGGAATATTTTTTTATAAGCAATATTCCTGCAACAAAACCTTAATATCTTAACACATTAACACTTTTAACATGAAAGCAATCGCAGTAAAACCAGGAACTAAAAACTCAGTCCACCTGAGAGACGTTCCCAAACCTAAAGTAACGGAT
>DATMOV010000476.1:0-6349 GCA_035568055.1 Cytophagaceae bacterium | reverse complement strand
GTTTCGACTATGCCGATATTAGGAGAGAGCTTGAAAAGGTAAAATTGCCTCCTGTAAAGATCATACTTACCGGCGGCGGTCGTGTGGGAACAGGTGCCGTGGAAGTACTCGAAGCAGCCGGTATAAAAAAAGTTTTACCGGATGATTTCATTCATCAGAAATTTGAAGTGCCTGTTTACACCCAGCTTAATTCAAGAGACTATCATCAGAGAAAAGATAATTCCGCATGGAACAATGATGAGTTTCACGCGCATCCTGAATTATATGAATCTACTTTTAAAAGATTTCTTCCTGTTACAGATATATTGATCGCAGGTGCTTATTGGGATCCGGCGGCTCCCATGCTTTTTACAAAAGACGATATGCTGCATGATTTTAACATCAAAGTGATAGCCGATATCACCTGCGATATCGGAGGATCAATTCCGTCAACGATCAAGCCTTCTACTATTTATGATCCATGTTACGACTATAACCCCCTTACCTCTGGCCTTGAAGCCCCATTTTCAGGGGAACAGAATATTACTGTCATGGCCATTGATAATCTCCCCGGAGAAATTCCAAGGGATGCTTCGCGCGATTTTGGCGAGCAGCTTATTCAATATGTATTGCCCCATTTGCTTGGGTCCGACCCGCATGGCATCATTGAAAGAGGGACTATTTGCCGCAACGGATTCCTGATGCCTGATTATAAGTACCTTCAGGATTATGTCGATTAGATTTTCTTGTAAATATTACCACGGAGGCACGGAGAACACAGAGTAGCACGGAGAATAAGCTTTGGTAACATGGCACATTTCATTGAAAGATTCTCTTCTATAATTTGAATTAAATGAAAATTAAGAAGGAATCCATTGGGTTTCTGTTTCATAAATGATAGAGGCTACTCCTCTATTAAGACTATATTCTCTGTTCTATAATCTGCTCATCAATAATGGTTTCATTTATGTATTTCCAGTATCATCTCTGTGTTTCTTCGAGATCTCCGTGTCTCCGTGGTTTTATTTCTTTAGTACTACGAGTTGTTTTGCCGGTATACTATTTTCTCCAAATAATGTTTAAAATATCTCAATTATAAATATTTGCTTAAGCGAATATTAGGTTATATACTATCATATAATTCTCCTAAATTTGTCCACGACAAAAAAATGAAAGTTAATGGATAAATATTCATATGTGGCAAATGCTCATGTATCATACATAGATGAGCTTTATGAGTCTTATAAAAAAGATCCTCAATCTGTAGATAAGAGCTGGCAAAAGTTTTTTGAAGGTTTCGAATTTTCCCTTCAGAAATATGGCGAGAAGAATGGCAAAACGAATGGCCAGCCTTCCGCTGTTCCGGTAGCGGGAAGTTTATCTGAGAAAGAAGTTCAGGTGCGATACCTGATCCATGCTTATAGAAGCAGGGCTCACCTTAAATCAAAGACTAATCCGGTCAGAGAAAGAAAAGACAGGAAAGCGATTCTTGATCTTAAGGATTTTGGGCTTACCGAAAGTGACCTGGATACAGTATTCCAGGCTGGCAATGAAATAGGAATAGGAGCAGTCACCCTAAAAAAGATCATTGAGGCGCTTAAATATATCTATGAAGGCACAATAGGTTTTGAATATATGTATATCCGCGAGCCTGAAATGCTTGATTGGTTTAAAAATAAGGTAGAAAAAGAATCATTAAATTTCAACCTTTCACTGGAAGAGAAAAAGAGGATACTTTCGAAGCTTAATGAAGCGGTGGTCTTTGAAAATTTTCTTCATACAAAATACATAGGACAAAAAAGATTTTCTCTCGAAGGCGGAGAAACCACAATTCCCGCTCTGGATGCTCTTATTAATAAAGGGTCGGATCTGGGAGTGGAAGAAGTGGTAATAGGCATGGCACATCGTGGCCGTTTAAATGTGCTTGCCAATGTGATGCGTAAGACATACGAACAAATCTTCAATGAATTCGAAGGTACCGCTGTTCCAGACCTTACTATGGGCGATGGTGATGTAAAATACCACATGGGCTATTCCAGCGTGGTAGAAAGCTCATCCGGCAAAACAGTTAATTTGAAGCTTACTCCCAATCCATCTCACCTGGAAGCTGTAAATCCTGTAGTGGAAGGATTTGTGAGGGCGCAGGCAGACAGGCTTTATAAATATGATTACACAAAAATACTTCCGATCCTTATTCACGGCGATGCCGCGGTAGCCGGGCAGGGAATCGTATATGAAGTGATACAGATGTCAAAGCTTCTCGGCTTCAGCACAGGTGGCACGATCCATTTTGTAATTAATAATCAGGTTGGGTTTACCACCGACTTTGATGATGCAAGATCAAGCATCTATTGTACCGATGTGGCAAAAGTGATTGACGCGCCGGTATTACACGTCAATGGCGATGATCCTGAAGCTGTAGTTTTTTGTATGAAACTGGCGATCGAGTTCAGACAAAAATTCCAGCGTGATATTTTTATTGATATGGTCTGCTACAGAAGGCATGGACATAACGAAAGTGATGAGCCAAAATTCACGCAGCCTTCCCTTTACAATATTATTTCACGCCATCCGAACCCAAGAGAACTGTACAATAAGAGACTGATCGAAAGAGGAGATGTAGATGCTGAACTGGCTATATCAATGGATAAGCAATTCAGGGATCTTTTACAGGACAGGCTAAACCAGGCGAAACAAAAGCCTCTTCCTTATGTTTATCAGAAAATGGAAAAAGAATGGCTGGAACTGAGAAGGTCCAAGCCTGAAGATTTTGATAAATCTCCTGATACGTTCATTAACCAGGAAGTAATAAACAAAGTTGGCAATGCCTTAACAACAATTCCGGAAGGCTTCAAGCCTTTAAAGCAGATAGACAATTTATTAAAAGAAAGAAAAAAGCAATTTTACGAAAGCAAAGTATTGAATTGGGCATCAGCTGAATTATTGGCTTATGGCAGCTTGCTCCTTGATAGAAAAATTGTGAGGATTACCGGGCAGGATGTGCAAAGAGGAACATTCTCCCACAGGCATGCCGTTCTGAAAGATGCTGATACCAATGCACCTTATTACACACTCAACAACATTGGTGAAAATCAAAAGAGCTTCAGAATTTACAATTCACTTTTATCAGAATATGGTGTGCTTGGTTTTGAATTCGGATACGCCATGGCAAATCCACACGCCTTAGTTATCTGGGAAGCGCAGTTTGGCGACTTTGCCAATGGCACCCAGGTAATGATAGATCAGTTCATTGCAAGCTGCGAAACGAAGTGGCAGAAAATGAACGGACTGGTAATGTTGCTTCCTCATGGATATGAAGGTCAAGGGCCCGAACACTCAAGCGCCAGGCTTGAAAGATTCCTCGACCTTTGCGCCGACTATAATATCGTTGTAGCAAATATTACCAAGCCGGCAAATTATTTTCACCTTCTGAGAAGGCAGCTGACATGGCCATTCAGAAAACCATTGGTGGTGATGTCTCCGAAATCATTACTCAGACATCCACAGGTGGTTTCTCCTCTTGAAGATTTCATGAAAGGCGGTTTCCAGGAAGTGCTTGATGATGATTATGTAAAAGCGAAAGATGTAAAAAGATTATTGCTTTGTACGGGGAAAGTCTATTACGACATTCTTGAAGAGCAGCAAAACACCAAGAGAAAAGATGTTGCTATCGTAAGATTGGAGCAGATGTATCCGCTTCCTGAAAAACAACTGGAGAAGATTTTTGCTAAATATAAAGATGCGAAAATATATTGGGTTCAGGAAGAGCCGGTGAATATGGGAGCATGGGGATATCTTCTGAAAAGATTATACAAGAAGGTTGACCTTGATGTGATCGCGAGAGAGGAAGCCGCTTCCCCTGCTGTAGGTTATGCTAAAACTCACCTTGAATCACAGAAGGAAATTGTTCACAATTGCTTCGCGGATAAAGTGAATCAGAAACTCTGGTAGCAAAAAATTATAAGTTGTAGGTTATATGTCTTAAGTTTTTTACTTCATATTCACCGCAACTTAAATTAATTAGGATACTTAAAACTTAGAACGTAAAACGTAAATTTTTTTTTAAAATGGCAATAGAAATGAAAGTTCCTGCTGTGGGCGAATCGATCACAGAAGTGACAATAGCTAAATGGAATAAGAAAGAAGGAGATTATGTAAATCTGGACGAACTCCTTTGTGAGTTGGAATCAGACAAAGCTACCTTTGAATTGAACGCAACTTCGGCAGGTGTACTTCACATTAAGGCCAAAGAAGGTGATACTGTTCAGATAGGCGGGCTTATTTGCGAGATTGAAGCCAATGGAGCCGCGAAACCATTTTCTGCTAAAAAGGAAGAGCCAAAGAAAGAAGCCGAGCCAGCTAAAAAATCATCAGCCAAAACTGAGGTGATTGAGATGAAGGTTCCTGCTGTAGGAGAATCCATCGCCGAAGTTACTGTCGCCAAATGGATGAAAAAAGACGGAGAAGTTGTTAAAGCGGAGGATGTGCTTTGCGAAATAGAATCCGAGAAAGCTACTTTTGAATTGAGAGCTGAGGCCGGCGGAATCTTACAGATCTTGGCTAAAGAAGGTCAGAGTTTGGCTATCGGAGCGCCGATTTGCAAAATAGCCGTAAGCGGAGATATGCCTGTAAAAACTGAAGACAAAAATCCTATAGTAAATACTGAGCAGCCGGCGGATAAAAATTATGCTGCCGGACATGGCTCTCCTGCGGCTAATAAAATTTTATCGGAAAAGGGAATCACTGCACAGGAAATTAAAGGATCAGGAAAAGATGGCCGCATCACTAAAGAAGATGCAGTGAACGCACAGAAAAAAGAATCAGTTTCACCAGCTAAACCAACTGAAAATAAAATGATCATGAGCGGATCAAGAGAGCAAAACAGGCAAAAAATGAGTAGCCTGAGAAAGACTGTATCAAGAAGGCTGGTTGCAGTGAAAAATGAAACTGCCATGCTCACCACTTTTAACGAAGTGGATATGAAGCCGATTATGGATCTTCGTTCTAAATACAAAGATCAGTTCAAAGAAAAATTCCAGGTAGGGCTGGGCTTTATGTCATTTTTCACGAAGGCTTGCTGTAACGCTTTGCTGGAGTATCCTGCTGTAAATGGCATGATCGATGGAGAGGAAATAGTATATAATAATTTCTGCGATATCTCTATCGCGGTATCAGCTCCAAAAGGGCTGGTGGTCCCGGTAATAAGAAATGCAGAAGGCATGAGTTTTGACCAGATAGAAAAAGAAATTGTAAGGCTGGCAACACGGGCGAAAGAAAATAAACTGTCAATAGAAGAAATGACCGGAGGTACGTTCACTATTACTAATGGCGGAATCTTCGGATCAATGATGTCAACACCGATCATCAATGCTCCGCAATCCGCTATTCTGGGAATGCATAACATCGTTGAAAGGCCTATGGCTGTGAACGGACAGGTTGTTATCAAGCCAATGATGTACCTCGCGCTTTCTTATGACCACCGTATTATTGACGGCAGGGAATCGGTAGGGTTTCTGGTAAGGGTAAAACAACTGCTTGAAGATCCATCCAGGTTATTGCTGGGAGTATAAAATTTTCTTCATGAAAGGATTTTTTATTTTTTTTATTTTTTCATTGACGCTTCATCAGCTCAAAGCCCAGTATGTGAAACCATATCACAGGGAGGACGAGAAGCAGGTAAAGCACAATTCTGAAAAGAAGAATCAAAAATTCATTGAAGCTTCCAAAAGAAAATTATTGGTGGTGTTGAATGAAGATGATCCCAAAAGAATCAAAGAATTCCAAAAATCCGAAGAAAAACTTGCCAGATACAAGAATCTTCTTGGTCTGTCAAATCAACTCCTTGTTGATCTTGTCCCTCAATATTGGAGACAAAATAATTGCCAGGTTGAATTTAAAAAGTATAGTGAATGTATGGCGCTTAGGAAATCAGGAAGCAAAGATTATTTTACTATTGATTTTTCTTCTCTACGCGCTTCGGATGACATATCCGAACTCATTGCTTTTACAGACCCCGCTGCGGCAAGGTATAATCTGTTAAAAAAACCAGGCGAATTCGGAAAATTTGAAATAAGCCTGATTGAAAAATTTGGGAAAGATTCGTTCTATGATTTTGCCACGATAAGTTCTTATCCCAATAAACTGGACTTCATCATCAGCATACAGCAGATGAATAATCTGTTTCTTGCAAAATATGCAGATCATACTTTAAGCACGGTGCATTATGAAGGTCAGATCATGGGGAAGCATTCATATCTGAACAACCGGACTTTGTTGATTGATTCCATGCAAATTAATTTTGCAGATGGCTTTAATATAAAAGATCTGCAGGAAAATTATCCATACATGTATCAATTGAGCAGCAGCGATA
>DATMOV010000475.1:0-3957 GCA_035568055.1 Cytophagaceae bacterium | reverse complement strand
CTAAAGTCACTGGATTGAATTCTTAAGTAGAAAGTTTTAACATAAAGCGTGTCAATAGGCAGATCCAGGATAATATTCTTATTTATATACTCCCTTTGATAAAAGTCGTGATCGATCCCTGTTCTTTTTAAATTGTATTTTGTACCTTCCGGAAGGTAAAACTGCAAATCGTTTGTGTGAGGAGAAAAGGATTCAAGTATAAAATCCTTTCCTGATTTTGCATTATTTTTTAATTTAAATTTAATCCAGTAAGCAGAAGAGGTATGTTCATTATAAGCATAACTCAATTTGTTTAATACAAATTTACTTTGGATTGAATCGTTTGTAATATCATTGATAGTCCATTTTTTTTCCTTGTCTTCTAAAATTTCAAAATACTCTCCCTGAAATATAAACTCATTCATGGAATCATTCAGCTCGATGATTTTTTGCGCGCAACTTTCAGTTGAAATGCTTGAAAAAGCAAATGCGATCGCAATGAGAAGGAGCTTGGTTTTTTTGAATAGGTAGGAAACAATGTTTTCAAAGATTCTCATAAACAGGATAGATTCTTTTGTCTTAAAATCAACAAGATAAATCACGAAGACCTCAAGTCTAATAAAATTGCCTTGCTATGATTTTCTCAACTCAAATGTTTTATTAAGTTAAGAAAATCTTTTTGACCTTCAATAGCAATTCAAAACCCAAGCTAAAACTTTAGCTTAAGAAGCGAATGTGCTAAGTACCGATAGCAGAGGAATGGGGCAGTCATGTACCCAAACCTTAATTTTTATACCTAAGCCACTTTCCTAGCTCGGCATAAGTGATCTTTTTTCCATACATCAGGATTCCCACCCTGTATATTTTCGCGGCCAGCCAGGTGCAAAGGAGGAAAGTGATAATGAGTATCGTGAGAGATGCCAGTATTTCATGAAGGGGAACACCAAATGGTATTCTGATCATCATCACGACAGGAGAGGTAAAGGGGATCATCGACATCCAGAAAGCAAGGCTGCCGAATGGTTCTTGTAAAATGTGGGTCAGCATCATAAACGAAGACAATAAAGGGATGACGACCGGCAAAACGAATTGTTGTGTATCGGTCTCATTGTCAGTGGTGGAACCTATAGCAGCAAACAGGGAGCTGTATAGTAAATACCCTCCAAGAAAATAAATGATAAAGCAAAAGATCAACAAGCTGAAGTCAATTGAATTGAAGGCATTCAGAATCTCATTCATTTCAAGCGCCTGCTTTATATTGGTGGTTTGCTCCAGCGTTTTACCGATATTTTCATTATTGAATAACACCAGATTTTTCTGGTATTTATGCTGGAACATAAATACCAGGCTGAAGCTGAGCAACAGCCACAGGAGAAATTGTGTGAGACTTACTAATGCTATTCCCAGAATCTTTCCCATCATGAGTTGGAAAGGTTTAACTGAAGAAATAATCACTTCAATAATGCGGTTTGATTTCTCTTCTATTACCGCCCTCATGACACGTCCGCTATAAATAAAAATAAAAAAGAATGTAAGCAGGGAAAAGAACATGCTTGCAGCAATGGCTGCTTTCATATTTGTATTTTCCATGCTGTCCGATACAGGTATTTCCGTAACAGTAATCTTAGATCTCATAAAAATTAAACTATCCGGGTCATAGCTCTCTTCCAGACGGATGTTATAAATTTCCTTGTTTACCGCGTCTTTGATATAATTCCGCAAAGCAGGAGAAAGGCTGTTTTTTGAAAAAAGCTGAATTTGCTGCAAGCCTTTCAGGTCAGAATCTGGTATGTAAAGCAAAGCCTCATGTTCATGACTCATAAAGTTAATTTTTGTCAGCTCCAGGTTTTCATGGAAATAGGCAAAGCGTAGTCCGGGCAGATCTGTAAATCTTTGTTCGAAGAGATTACTTTGGTCCAGCACTTCGATGACTTGCTCTTTCTCCGAATTAGTGCTCATCCAGACTGGCACAACCGTCATGGCCATAAAAAGTATCGGGCCAAGTAAAGTCATGAGCAGGAAAGATTTTTTCAATATTCTGCTTAGATATTCCCGTTTGATGATCAGCCAGAGTTTCTTCATGCGTTTACTTCTTTTATCCTGGCAATAAAAATATCATGAATACCCGGCAGCTCTTCATGAATACTATGTATTTCTATTTCATTGATCACTTCATGTATGAAATCATTAAGTGATCTGCCTGTATGAAGCTGTAGCTTCGCTTCAATCATTTCAGCATTTCCTTTTTGCGAGATCACCTGATATGTTTTTCCATGTTCGGGCAGCGAGCCTTTGCCGAGCAGGGAAAATAAATGGTTGCTATATTTTTTTTTGATTTCCGGGACACTTCCTTCCAGCAGCTTTTCACCATTATTGATCAGTGTGATATTGTCGCAGAGTTCCTCCACGGTTTCCATCCGGTGGGTAGAATAAATAATGGTGCTGCCCTGATCGCGTAGTTTTATTATTTCTTCTTTCAGCAATTGAGAATTGATAGGGTCGAAACCGGAGAAAGGTTCATCCAGAATCAGCAGTTCCGGCTGGTGTATGGCGGCAGCGATAAATTGCACCTTTTGCTGCATGCCTTTTGATAGTTCTTCAACATTTCTTTTTTCCCAGATTCTGAGATCAAATTTGTCTAAAAAAGATCCAACCAATTCTTTTGCTTCTCGATAAGGAATTTCTTTCAATCCGGCAATGTAAATCAGTTGTTCTCCCACTCTCATCTTTTTATATAAACCGCGTTCTTCCGGCAGATAACCTATTAATGCCGTATGCCTGGAAGAAAGCTTCTCTCCTTTAAAAAACATCTCGCCTTTGTCGGGTGCTATGATCTGTGTAATGATTCTGATCAAGGTAGTTTTGCCTGCTCCATTTGGACCCAAAAGCCCTAAAATAGATTGCTTTGGAACATTCAGACTGAAGTCTTTCAACACTCTTTTGGAGTCATAAGTTTTTTCAATGTGGCGGATCTGTAAAATTTCCAAGGATGGTTTCGTATGTATAAAAGGTAATTTATATATAATCAGAGATATTTAAAAAAAGGGTTTGAAATTGTGACCTGAATTGAAAGATATAAAACCCAATGAAGAGAATATGTAAAAGGTGTAAGGGTTAAGCAAATATTTTTGGCGGGTATCTTCAGAATTGTTATTTGCAACCTGCCAATTATCTTAATCCAGACTTCGCTTAAAATCTACAAATTCCGCAGGTACCGGTACTTGCATATCCTTCATAAGAGAGATCGCGCGTTCGATATCTTCTTTTGATCGTGCATTATCTTCGCAAATTCTCGCTCTTATATAAAAGCCATAAGGGTCGTTGGGGATAATATCAATATATCTATTCACAGCTTCCATCGCGTAAGTTTTTTGAAATGCAGTATATCGCAGGGAAGCGATATCCAGAAGATAGGCGAACTGCGATGAGTCTTTCTCTATTGACTTGCCAAGCATAAATGCTGCCATGTTTAAATCGCCTTTTTTAGCCATAGCTTTCGCGATGCTCACATAAACTTCAGCTTCATGGTCGCTGTCTAGATCGGCACGTGTCTTGTAATCCTTAATGGCCTTGTCATATTGTTTGAGCTTCATATTAAGGTCAGCTCTCATCTGATACCACTTGGCAGTTTTAGGGTCATTCTGTATCGCTTTATTGATAAACTCCATAGCACCCATCATATCTTTCTTTTTTACTCTTTCAAGCGACTGATCTGCCAGTTTTTCTGATTCGCTTCTATTGTATTGTTTTACCAGCTCGTTCCATATTATTTTATTCTTACGAAGATTCTTTAATTCGTTATCGTGTTCCAGTTCAGTTAATGTGGTCATTGATTTTGTGTTCATGTATTCGCTCAGATAGCGCGCTGATTCATTAAGATCGGATTTAACGGAATATGCTCTTGCCAGGTTAATTGTTGCCCGTCCCCGGTTGGTAATATAATCTTTCTGGAAATCTTTGATAGCTTCGGTAATTTCT
>DATMOV010000474.1:0-5090 GCA_035568055.1 Cytophagaceae bacterium | reverse complement strand
ATTTTCGTAATGTATCCATCTATAAATTCGAGAGAGAAATTTTTAATTGAAGAATTCTCAGCTTCGACATTAAATAGATTCGGCACTAATGTTTCCTTAACATTTAAACAAAACCCCCTCATGACTTTCTCAATCATTTCTTCATCTAATCTTATTTCTTTCTTGTCACTCTCAATCTCGATCGGACTAATAAATTCACTGCCATTAAAACCAATTCTATGTTCGAAGGAACTTAAACTCCATAATAATTGTGACAAGTATGTTTTTCCGGTATTGTTGTAACCTACAAATACGCAGAATTTTTTATCTAGGTCAAATTGGCCTTTCGAAATTTTTCCAAGATTTTTAACTTCTATTTTCATATTTCAAATTGCTAATTCATAACGAAACATGGCTTCGTACCGAAACCTTCATTGGTACCAATTATCGGTTAGGGCAAAGATATAGTTTTTGCAGACAGCTATTTAATTATTTGATTAACAACTACTTGTGTTTGGAATAAATATCTTCTTTCTTTTACAGGAAAAAATGAAAACAATCGATATCTCTGTTCAAGAATTTCTTCAACATTGCAAGTATGAGAAGAACTTAAGTGAAAAAACAATAAAAGCTTATAGTGCTGACTTGCAACAATTTGTGGTTTTCGCCTATGTAAAAATGGAACTTGAAATTGCAGCAATTAATAAAAATGTGCTAAAGGATTATATAAGTTCTATCTCAAAATATAGACCTAAAACGATTAAGCGGAAAATTGCTTCATTGAAAGTGTTTTTTAATTACCTGGAGTTTGAAGATGAGATTTCTCTTAACCCGTTCAGAAAAATGAAAATTAGGTTTCGCGAACCAAAAGTATTACCATCAGTAATGAGTTTAACGGAGGTTCTGTCTGTATTTAAGTCAGTTTACAATGCAAGATATGAAACCAAAGCTGGAGACCACAAAATTGATTTTGCAAGAGATATTGCCCTTATTGAGTTGCTTTTTGCAATTGGCGCCCGAGTCTCCGAATTATCAACCTTAAAATTGAAAAATATTGATTTAGAACAAGGTATAGTCAAGTTGGAAGGGAAGGGAAATAAGGAAAGAATAATTCAAGTCTGTAACAAAGAAGCCTTAGTCGCATTAAAACAATATGATGCAACTATCCCGGACGCGAAGAGAAAGAGAGAGTATTTTTTTGTTAATCGGTTAAATAAACGTCTTTCTGAACAATCAATAAGGTATATCGTGAAACGGCATGTTTCCTCATCAAAAATCGGAAGTAGAATTACACCTCATACATTCCGGCACACCTTCGCAACATTGTTGCTCGAAGAAGGTGTTGATATTAAGTATATCCAACAAATGCTTGGTCATAGTTCGATCCTGACAACTCAAATATATACACATGTCAGTAAAGAGAAACAGAAAGAGATCTTATCAACCATGCACCCAAGGAAACATTTTTCGATGGCATAGATAGTTAGTTATCCGCAATAAAGGATAACTAATTATTATCGATTAATGGATGGGATTGATCCAGCTGAAGTAGCAAAAAAGTACAATTCTACACCGGTCATTTGGGACGAAAAGGACCAATGGCACCTCAGACAGAGAGAAATGATTGATGACTTTATCAGAGAGTCATTAAAATCAATTCCGATAGATCCTGCCTTTAAAATATTGAATGCTGGGTCAGCGGGATACAGCTATGGGCTTGATGAGAAAATCATCCTTCATGTAGATATTGCAGAAGCACGAATTTCCCACCTCCAGAACTCACTTGTCGCCAATATTCAAAATCTGCCCCTGCCTCCGGATCAATTCGATATGGCGATCTGCGTTGGAAGTGTTATCAATTATTGCGACCCTGTAGCAGTTATAAGTGAATTTGCAAGGGTGCTAAAGCATTCAGGCTGCTTGATATTAGAGTTTGAGAACAGCCATACGCTTGAGCTACTCGGAAAGAGAACCTTTAATAAGAAGGCTGTACTCCAAAATACATTCTATAACGGCAATGTAGAAAAGGTCTGGTACTTCTCTGAGGATTATATAATGGAATTAGCTCATTTATCGGGCTTTAGTTGTGTTGCAGTAAAAAGGGTTCACATTATTTCCCCACTCGTTTATCGGCTATTTAGGAGTGAATCACTCGCAGCCAAATTTGTCATTCTTGACAAACTCTGTTCCCGAATTCCCTGGCTCAGAAAATTCTCATCGAATTCAATTGTCTTATTCCATAATAGCAAATGCTGATTGTAGAAACATACCTCAGCCAAACTGAAAGCAAAGGTGCTGGCCTATTTTCAAAAGATCTTCTTCCGAAAGGGACAACCTGGTGGATCAGAAGCCAAGAGTTTGATAAAATAGCCCTTCCTGTGGAATTTAGCTCCTATACGGAATTGGCCCAGTCTTTTATTAAGGAATATGGCTTTCTGGAAAGTACCGGAAATTGGTACCTATGCATTGACAATGCCAGATTCTGCAATCACTCAGATAAACCAAACTCAATTAACGAATTCAACGAGAACGGGGAACTTATCTCTTGCATTACCATCAAAGATGTTTTTCCTGGAGAAGAAATTCTGTGTGATTACAGGAAGACTTGCATAACATGCAAGGATAACCTTGGGTTTGAGAATAAAGAACAGTAATTAATATTGGCAAGTATAAAGCAGTGGTACAGGTCACTGGCCGAGTAAAGAAACGGCACGTGCCTCATCTTAAAACCCTATTTCAGCCAATCTAATAGCTGGTAAGCTGGCCCGGTAAAAGGCTAAGGTGTTTTCAATTTTTAGCTGAATTTCCGGCTTACTAACTGTCTTATTATGTCTGGCAAAACTTTCGATAATTTTTTCTTCCGGTAGTTTAGGTGAAATCACACTTGGCCAATTAATTACAGTTTCGCACAGTGAAGAGCCATCTTTTATGGGAACGTTGTAATCCATAATGAACCCCCTTTTACGCAGGCTTTCCACAGAAATTGCCCTATTCAGTCTCTGTGGGTCAGGGGTTATCAGTAATTCTTTTTCTAATTCTGAGCCATATAGGTCCAAACAAGCCTTATCAATAATACATCCAGACAATTCCTGTTTTTTTTCAATACTGAAAGAATCAATAATGGATTTCCCAAAGAAAGTGAGTTGACGATTGTTGGCATTTGAAGTTGCAATGTTTTCAATAAACGTAATGGGACCCGCCACAAGGCCTCCTCTTAATGGAATACCAAGGAATACGCCGTGTGATAACATGAATCTAATGGTAATCATAATATCAAAAAAAGACCGGGTGGAAGTATTATTGGTCCAAAGTATTACACTGTCAGAAATAACCATTGAATTGACAAAAATATTTGACAAATTGGGTGTAATTGATACTCCGTCTGAAGTCGAGGTTTTATTGTATTTGAATAGGGAAACACTTTCAGTCACAACGCCATTACTAAACATACTGTAGATGCTTAATAATTCTTCATGTGTATTATTACAAACCAAGTCTTTGAAGCCTAAAATGTCCAGGTTTGCAACATAACATAGAGGCACTGTAGTGGTGGATGAGTTTTTCATGTTTTTACTAGTTAGAACAATTCTAAATAACAAGTAGTAGTCGGAATCAGCAAATCATTTAAATTAAAGTAAACTAATTTCACCTTTTTGAAGTGTTTTTACATAAATAGTAAAAATAAAAGTTACTGGCCTCACGCCCCTCTAAATATTTTCTTTTCTATCCAAAATTACTATATTGGTTAATGCCATTGAACTATGATGTGGAGTGGTAATGATGAGAGCCTAGTATTGAGTTCTTACAGTATTTAATTAATGAAATTCAAAGCACTATTATGATATATTTAATTCTCGATACATGCACTTGGCTAAATCTTCTTGATGACAGCAATAAACGTGATAATCCAATTGATTCAATCGAATTGTGGGTGGAAAATGAGAATATAAAACTCCTGGCTCCTGAAATCCTTCTAAAAGAATGGGAGAATAATTTGGCGAGAAACACGGATAGGCTTAAAAAGGAATGGGATGGATTTGAAGAGAAGGCGATAGCACTATTTGGAAAAGATTACGTTAAAGAAAAAATTAATTCTGATGTGATTGATTATTTCATTGACAAGCAATTAAAAAGGGCCGAAGCCTTGCTTAAGAATTGCTCAACCAAAATCCCCATCTCTGACATTCAAAGAATTGAAGCGACTCATTTGGCCTTTGAAAAAAAGAGACCATTTCATAAAGATAAGAGTAGTATGGCTGATGCATTGATTTTCCTTTCAATGAGGGACTATATTAGAAACTATTCTCTCAAAGAATGTTACTTTATAACAGATAACTACGATGACTTTAGTGTAAGTAAACAAGATAAGCATAATATCCACCCTGACTTTGCCCAAACCTTCTCTGATTTGGGCATTACTTACTGTTACAAGCTGGAGTGGATCATTAATATCGCCCGCATTTGACTTTCATAATTCCTCTTACCTAAACGAGGTACATAGTAAGCGCATTTGATCACTCCGAAATGAGCCATTTTCAAGAGCCGTATCAAGGTTTTTGATTCTTCTGTCGGTTCTCGGTTCTCAAAATAGCATCCCACCTCACATATAACATAGTCGAAAACATAATTTTCGTCCGTAAGAAACGAGGTTATCTGGTCCAAAAACTGGTAAAAAGCATTATTTTTTCTATAACGCGAATCTATCACCATATAGTCAACTTCCACGAATTTTTCCTCTTTGAATACAGCAACTTCAGAAAACCCAATCAAGACATCATTCAAATAGAGGCCAAGTATTAAAAAGGAATCTCCAAATTTCTTTTCGAAATTATCCGTCCAAAATAGTATTTCATTCGTATCGGTCCGATATTCAGGCTCAATGTTTTCAGAATAGAGTTTAAGAGCTTTGGCAAAATCAGGGGCACTGGAACTCTTAAACCTCCTTAATTCGTAGGTGCTTTTCATTGATAATAATTAGTTATCCTTCATTCAAATATATTGTATTTAAAGTCATAAATACGCGCAATAGCTGTAATTATTCCACTTGTTCATGCAGCCGGAATCCAATTCCAGGAAATCTGTATTTTAGCGTATACTTCCCTATGAACCAA
>DATMOV010000473.1:0-3882 GCA_035568055.1 Cytophagaceae bacterium | reverse complement strand
TGAATAAGTATTTTATCAAATCTTATAAGACTTTAATGCTTCCATTAAAGTCTTACGTGCCACGTGAATCCTGTTTTTAACTGTTCCCATTGGAATTCTAAGTTTTTCAGCGATTTCTTCGTATTTAAAACCTGAAAAGTGCATCATAAATGGCTCTTTGAAAGATTTATCAAGGTTATTGATAGCCTTATGAATTTCCTCCATCGCTACATTGGAAGATCCTTCATTGTGAGTAATGTTACTTGGAACATTCAGAGTAAAATCATCTTCAATAGTGTCCACCAGGCTATTTCTTTTTTCAACTTTATGATAATTACTGATAAAAGTATTCTTCATAATAATATAAAGCCAGGCCTTGATATTCGTGCCCTTTTTAAACTTATTCTTATTTCTCAAAGCTTTCACAAGTGTATCCTGAATAAGGTCATTGGCATCTGCCTGGTTATGAGTAAACTTCAAAGCAGGATACTTCAGTGATTTAGAAGCTGTATAAACGAGGTTGTTAAATTCTATAGTTGTCATATAATTTATCTTTTAAGGAAACTTACAATATTAACAGGAGTAATAAAAAAATGTTTAATTAAAGTTTAAATTAGTTTTAAAGAAATATAATAAGGTACCTTTTAACAAAAAAAATCCGTTAAATTTAAAAATTAAACGGGTTTATGAATAAAATACCTTATTTTATTAATTCTATATTTTGTGCTTTTATACATATAAATAAATAATATTTATATGTAATTTTATTTTAAAAATCAATAAATTATTAAAAGATGATTTTTCCATCGCGGATTTCAAGCTTACGATCGGCCATAGCAGCCAGGTTTGCATTATGAGTTACTATAACAAAAGTCTGCTGAAGGTCGTCCCGAAGTTTAAAAAAGAGTTTATGAAGCTCTTCGGCATTATTAGAATCAAGGTTACCGCTTGGCTCATCAGCAAAGATGATTGCCGGATTATTGATCAGAGCCCTGGCAATGGCCACTCTTTGCTGCTCACCACCAGAGAGTTCGGATGGCTTGTGATTAGCCCGGCTAGCCAGCCCCAAAATATTTATCAGCTCATGAGCTCTTTTCTCTGTTGCGCTTTTATCCTTTCCTCCTATATAAGCAGGAATGCATATATTCTCAAAAGCTGTAAATTCCGGTAGTAGATTATGAAATTGGAAAATAAAGCCAATATTTTTATTTCGAAAGACCGCCAGTTCCGACTCATTTAATTGAGCCAGATTTGATCCGCCAATTATTACCTCACCTTCATCCGGCTTATCGAGTGTACCAACAATCTGAAGTAACGTACTTTTCCCTGCGCCTGAAGCGCCTACAATTGAAACAATTTCGCCTTTTTTGATATGAAGATTAATCCCTTTTAAAACCTGAAGGTTACCATAGTTTTTAACAATATTTCGTACTTCCAGCATATATAGGATTGAAAAGATATAACGTTGAGCCACAAAATTCATAAATTCAACCCGCTAATCCTACCAAGGCTCATAAATTCTTAAAGGATTAAAAAGCCAGCCCCGTTTGAAATTAAAAGTCAAATAGATTACATTCGTAAATATAAAAAATTTCGTAGCTCATGAACATACACGAATACCAAGGGAAAGAAATCCTGAAAAGTTTTGGAGTAAGAATCCAGGAAGGAATTGTAGCAGACACACCTGAAGGTGCGGTGGAAGCAGCAAAAAAACTGAATTTACAGACAGGCACTGAATGGTTTGTCATAAAAGCACAGATCCATGCCGGCGGCAGAGGAAAAGGCGGAGGCGTAAAATTGGCCAAAAACCTGGAACAGGTGAAAGAGATCTCAGAACAGATCATAGGCATGACTCTGATCACCAAACAAACCGGGCCGGAGGGCAAACTGGTGCGCAAGGTGCTTATTTCTCAGGATGTATATTATCCAGGAGAATCAAAGCCTAAGGAATTTTATATGTCAGTGCTCCTTGACAGGGTTACCAGCAGAAATGTCATCGTCGCCAGCACTGAAGGCGGTATGGATATTGAAGAAGTGGCCGAAAAACATCCTGAAAAAATCATCAGGGAATGGATCGATCCACGTGTAGGACTTCAGGGGTTCCAGTCAAGAAAGCTTGCTTTTAAACTCGGCCTGGAAGGCGAAGCCTTTAAAGAAATGGTGAAATTTATCCATGCTTTATATAAGGCTTATGAAGAAACTGATTCCGCCATGTTTGAGATCAACCCTGTTCTTAAAACTTCAGATAATAAAGTGATAGCAGTAGATGCAAAGGTTAATCTTGACGACAACGCTTTATTCAGGCATAAATCATTTATCGACCTCAGGGATATTCATGAAGAAGATCCTTTGGAGGTAGAAGCTTCCGCTTCCGGACTTAACTATGTAAAGCTTGATGGTAATGTGGGCTGTATGGTTAATGGTGCAGGGCTGGCCATGGCTACGATGGATATCATTAAATTATCCGGCGGTGAGCCTGCCAACTTTCTGGACGTGGGCGGTGGAGCAAATGCTCAAACTGTGGAAGCAGGTTTTAGGATTATTTTGAAAGACCCAAATGTAAAAGCAATACTCATCAATGTATTCGGTGGTATTGTAAGATGCGACCGGGTAGCCAATGGTGTGGTGGAAGCCTACAAAAATATAGGAAATATTAAAGTACCGATTATAGTAAGGCTTCAGGGAACCAATGCTGAAGAAGGCGCGAAGATCATTGAAAAATCAGGACTCAAAGTATTCCCGGCAATAGTTCTGAAAGACGCGGCAGCTAAGGTAAAAGAAGTGCTGGCGAAATAATTTTAAGATCTAAATTTTATCTGTCCGACAGACAGGAATGTTAAATGATATGGAGATTTATTCTTTTATCATTTAACATTTTAATTTAGGTAACTACTTACAATTTTACACCAAATAAATTAGGATTAGTGTAACCAACTACTTATCTTTGTCGTATAAGAATAAAACAAACGACGAATGATAAACATTAACTTCCAATCAATATTAGACTTAATCAAGGCTTTCCCTGACGAGCAAACTTGTATTAATCACTTAGAAGAGCTTCGCTGGAATGGAAATGTAGTATCTCCTTTTGATCCTTCATCTAAGGTTTACAAGTGTGCTGGCAATAAGTACAAATGCAAAAATACAGGAAAATATTTTAATGTCCGCACCGCAACACTTTTTGACAATACTAAAATTGATCTTCAAAGATGGTTCTTAGCTATCTATATAGCAACCTCCCACAAAAAAGGAATTTCATCATTACAGTTAGGCAGGGATTTAGATGTAACCCAGAAAACAGCTTGGTTTATGCTTCAAAGAATCAGGGTTTGTTTTGGGCTTGATAATTCAGGGGAATTGTGTAACGAGGTTGAAGCTGATGAAACTTTCATAGGTGGCAAAAATAAAAATCGCCATGCTAATAAGAAGATAAAAGAATCGCAAGGTAGATCAGTAAAAGATAAAACTCCGGTTTTGGGTATGATTGAAAGAGATGGCAAATTGATTGCTAAGAAAGTTGAAGATACCAAGTCCACTACTTTGACACCGGAAATAGTTAAGATTGTAAAGGATTCTGCAACCCTTTATACCGATGAATGGCTTGGATATAGTGGAGTAAGTAAGATCTATGACCATAGCGTAGTAAAGCACAACGAAGGTCAATACGTGGATGGTAGAATACACACTAACACTATTGAGGGCTTCTGGTCTTTACTAAAAAGAGGAATCTTTGGTATCTATCATTCCACTTCAAAAAAACACTTACAAAAATATGTAGATGAGTTTGTTTTCAGATACAATACAAGAAACTGCACCGAAGCAGTAAGATTTAACTTCATGCTGTCAAATACCCAATATCGTTTAACCTATAAAGAACTAATAAAATGAATGAAAAACACGCAA
>DATMOV010000472.1:0-3249 GCA_035568055.1 Cytophagaceae bacterium | reverse complement strand
AGACAGAAAAATCCCGCGCAGGGCAGAAATGATTCTATTAAAACACTCGTCAATCTAAACGGAGGATATGATCTCAACTCTAATTCGATCAACAATAACTTCATCAGATTCTTTAGAAATAACTATATCACGGATCAGAATAAATCAGACAATGAGAAAAGACTGAAAGCAGTGAACAGGGCCGGGCTGGAAATGAATGCGGGATTAACCTGGATGCAGAAGGGGAAGAAACTTACTTATGTGGTAGGATTAAATGAACGCCGTATGGCTACTGCTAAGTTCAGTAAAGATTTCTTTGAGCTTCTTTTCAGAGGCAACGGTGCTTATGTTGGAAAGAGCGCCCAACTTTCTCCACTAAAAATCACCTACTTTAATTATGAAAGCCTTTACCTGGGCGTGCAGAAAAATATAGAAGAAAAAAAGCTGATGATAGGTGGTGGTATTTCATTGATCCGCGGCGGAACATTTGATCAGGTAAAAATAAAAAAGGGAACCCTTTACACAGATACAGCATTAGCATACATCGATTTCAATATGAACTATCAGCTTGCTTACCCAAATAATCAGGGATCGGCATTCGGAAGTACGAATGGTCTCGGACTAGCTGGTACATTTTATATGAGCTGGATCCGGGAAAAAGGCCAGCTGAATTTCGAGATAAGAGACCTTGGATTTATCAGGTACAAAAATCTTAACGTATACAGCGGCAATTCGACCTACAGATATAATGGTTATAATGTCAATAATATTCTCCAGCTTAATGATTCAATATTTACTAATCTGAAAGCTGATTCAATAGCGAAAAGTATGGGTCTGCAAAAAGAAAAGAAAAATATCACCTACATGATCCCTGCTACTTTTCATCTCAATTATGTCTACCACTATAACGACCGCCTAACTCTGGTTGGTGGGGTTAAACATATCATCAATGCGTCTTATCTTCCACGTGTGTATATTAAGTCAGTATATTACTTAAAGAAAGACCTGGTTATTATACCCATGCTTGCTTATGGTGGCTTTGGAAGAGCTGATTTTGAGTTCGGCATTTCAAAAAGCTTTCATGACAAACTGATGGTTTCGGCAAATCTTTTCTACCTGGAATATTTTCTGATGGCGAAGAAATCATCGGGCAATGGTCTTTCCCTCAGCGTTTCAAAATTATTCTGATGGGCGGTAAACTGAGAGACGGATTGAACTTTGCTTCAAGGCTTACACCTTCAAAAGCATTGAATGCCGCCAAAGTTATCTCAAGCTATTATTACTCCCGGCTTATCAATAAGGTCGTCCATAGAGGTTTTCCCATCAGTGTCTCCTTCGAGCCTACCACCTCTTGCAATCTAAGATGCCCTGAATGCCCAAGCGGGCTGCGCTCTTTCACAAGGCCAACAGGTATGCTGGATAATGATTTATTTACCAGAACTATTGACGAACTGTCCGCTTCATTGCTCTATCTCATTTTTTATTTTCAAGGCGAGCCATATCTTAATCCAAAATTTCTGGACATGGTTTTATATGCTTCAAAAAAAGGAATTTATACCGCCACCTCAACCAACGCGCATTATTTGAGTAATGAAAATTCAAAGAAAACGATAGAGTCTGGTTTGGACAGATTGATTATTTCCATTGATGGCACCACTCAGGAAACGTATGAATCATATAGAAAAGGCGGGACGCTGGAAAAGGTCATCGAAGGAACAAAGAATATTCTCAGGTGGAAGAAAGAGCTGAGGTCAAAAACTCCGCATGTGATCTTTCAGTTTTTGGTGGTGAAGCCTAATCAGCATCAGATTGCTGATCTGTACAAGCTTGCCTCTGAACTTGGAGTGGATGAGGTAAAGCTAAAGACTGCCCAGATCTACAATTATGAAAATGGCTCGGAGCTGATGACGGATTTGGACGAATATTCCAGGTATCAGAAAAATCATGATGGAAGTTATTCTATTAAAAATGAGCTGCTGAATAATTGCTGGCGCATGTGGAACTCCTGCGTCATCACCTGGGACGGCACCGTGGTTCCATGCTGCTTTGATAAAGACGCTAAACATAAGCTGGGAGACATGAAGCGGGAAAGCTTTAAAGATCTTTGGACGGGAGAAAAATATAACAACTTTCGTAAGTCGCTGATGAAGTCAAGAACGGAAATTGAGATTTGTAAAAACTGCACCGAAGGAACTAAAGTCTGGGGATAGATCTTTTCTTTATATTTTTGGTTGAGATTTTTGAATCTCCGCTTCAATCTTTTTGAAATCAATTTTAGAACAGCCGCAACCCTTCGGACAAGTTCCGTATTTTGAATTAAAGCTTTTGCGGAACATATTAAAAATATATGCTCCCGCTCCCGCGAATAAAAGACCAACCGATATTTCCTGAATCATCATCATATACATTCATGTGTAAACAACGGAAATTAAATTCTAGTTTGCAATTATCTATTTCCAATATTCTTGTATGACTTTGAGCATTGAAGCCTCTATCCTGCCCGTAGCAAGCAGTTCCGCACCATAAAGATAATTATTTCCTCCTTTATAATCACAGATTTTTCCGCCTGCTTCCTGTACTATCAGAATACCCGCAGCTATATCCCAGATATGCAGGTTGTATTCAAAGTAAGCTTCAAACCTTCCGCAGGCCACATAGCAAAGGTCTATCGCTGCGGATCCCAGCCTGCGTACTCCATGTGTTTTCCCTATCAGGTGGCTGAAGATCTGAAAATATTGCTCGGTGCGGTCTAATAAACTATATGGAAAGCCTATCGCGATCAGGGAGTTTTCCAGGGTTGAAATTTCAGATACTTTAATTTTTTTGTTATTGCAATATGCCCCGCCGCCTTTCCAGGCATAAAAACATTCGCCAAGGTTCGGGTCATTCACAACTCCGACAAGAAGATTCCCATCCAGCATTAAGGCAATACAAACTGAATAAGTCGGCAGCTTGTGCAGAAAGTTAGTCGTTCCGTCAAGCGGATCAATAATCCATGTAAGTGATTTACTGTTCTCGCCCTCTGTACCTTCTTCAGTAATAAAGCCCGCTTCCGGCAGAATTATTTTTAATTTTTTTACAATCAGCTTTTCAGCTTCTTTATCTACATAAGAGACCAGCTCCTTGGCGCTTTTATGCTCAATATTATCTAAAGTAAATTTTTTACTTTCCTGCTGAATGAAATCACCGGCTATTCTTGCAACAATGATAACTTCACCGCATATTCTTTCCAGCTCCTTAGAATCGTATGAAACAGTGTTCTTCATAATA
>DATMOV010000471.1:0-4812 GCA_035568055.1 Cytophagaceae bacterium | reverse complement strand
TGAAACCTCCGAAGTCTTTATGTTGTATTGAGGAGCAATCTTATTAAGCAATGAAGATTTCCCTACTCCCGAATGTCCAGAGAATAAACTTTTCTTCCCCTTCATCACGTCGTTTAGCTCCTCCATCCCTTCTCCTGTAATGACAGAAGTTTTGATGCTTCTATAATTGAGCTTCAAATAAGTTTCTTCCAGCTCAGCTTGTATTGTCCGCAGCTCATCATTATAAAGATCTGTTTTATTAAAGATCAGCAAGGCAGGAATTCTGAATGCTTCCGAGGAGACAAGAAACCTGTCAATAAAACCCAGAGATGTGCGTGGAAAGGCGAGTGTGACTACTAACAATGTCTGGTCAAGGTTGGAGGCAATAAGATGTCCGTCCGAAGTTTTATGCACCGATTTTCGGATCAGGTAATTTCTTCTGGGTAAAATAGTATTAATGATCACCGATTCATCCTTGCCATGTTCAAATTCAACTTCATCGCCGACCGCAATCGGGTTCGTCACCTTAAGGCCTTGAATTTTGAATTTACCCAATAGCCTGCCTTTATATTTAGTCCCATCTACTCCGAGCAGATCATACCATGAGCCGGTAGATTTTATGACCATCCCTTTCATATCTTGTCCTCCAGAATTGTTTGACAGTAACTAAGAATTTTATCTGTAGCACCAATATTATTCTCAATGAATAATCTGCTCTTTTTGGCCACAGATAATCTGAGGTTTTCATCTTTCCACAGTCTGCTGAAAGCTTCAGTAAATTCATGTTGATCTTTTACAGGGAATCCTGATCCAAGCTTTACAAGCTCAGAGGCTTCGTTGAATTTTTTATAATCTGGTCCAAAGAATACAGGCATGCCGTATGTGGCCGCTTCAAGGATGTTATGCAAACCTTTTCCAAAGGCACCTCCGATATATGCGAATTCTCCATATTGATAAATGGAAGAAAGCATTCCGATGTTGTCGATGATCAGTACATCATATTGAGCCACTTCATTTAAATTAGCTTTCGAGAAACGTATGCTTTTTCCAGTAATGGATGTTTCAAGATTCGCCAGATCCTTTTCATGGAGTTCATGGGGCGCGATGATCAGCTTAAGATTTTCATCAAAAGTATTGATGAATGGGACCAGTACCCTCATGTCTTCAGGCCAGGAACTACCGATTACCAGCACCTTCTTATTGTCTTTAAATTTTTCCGCAATCGCTATGCTTTTTTTATGATCGCAGATTTCTTTTACTCTGTCGAATCGTGTGTCACCGCCTATTTCAGCATTTTCGATACTGATGGATTTCAGCAGATTATATGATTCCTCATTCTGCACAAATATTCTGTTAAATTTCTTCAAAATATTTTTATAGAATATCCCATAACTGCGAAAAAATACCTGATCTCTTCTGAAAAAAGCGGAGAAAGAAATTACCGGAATATTATTTTCTTTGAGTTCATTCAAATAATAATACCAGAACTCGTATTTGACGAAAAAAGCGATGGCTGGATTTGCTACTTCGATAAATTCCTTCGCATTACTTTTGGTGTCAAGCGGAAGATAGAATATATAATCGGCCCCTTCATAATTTTTTCGGATCTCGTAACCAGAAGGGGAGAAAAAGGTTAGCAGGATTTTGAATTTTTCTTGTTCCTTATGCGGATTCTTCTTGTCCCTTGCGGAGATTCTTAATTTTTCAATAACAGGCCGCGCCTGCTCGAACTCTCCCAGTGAAGCGCAATGGAACCAGGCGATTGGAGCTTTATTGTCCTTAAGTTTTATTTTTAGCCTGGAAATAAGATCCTTTCTTCCTTCAGACCATAACTTTGCTTTTTTGTTAAAGGGACCTGCCACTTTAATAAAAAGCCAATATAACCTGAGCGCTATGTTGTATAAAAGAAGGTTCAATTAAAAGATCATTTTTCCATGATGCTTCTGGCAACTTTGGTTACCAGGCTTCTTGGTGAGAACCTGACAGAAAATGCCAGCAGCTTATTTTTGATACCGGGAATAATAATGGTTTTATTTTTTATCAAACCTTTGAATGCAGTTTCAGCAACCTCAGCTGCACTCATCATTTTCTTTCCTTTTACCATTCCCACTTCTTCCATGACTGCGGTTCTCTGAAACCCTGTTTCTGTTAAGCCAGGACAAAGGCACGAAACGCTGACACCTTTATCGGAAAACTCATTATGTAATGCTTCGGAGAATGATAGAACATAAGCCTTGCTGGCAAAATAAACTGCCATCAGAGGCCCCGGCTGAAAGGCCGCTGTAGAGGCTATATTAAGAATTTGTCCTTTCCCTGCTTTGATCATCTCTTTCCCAAAATAATGGCAAAGCTGGGTCAGCGCTATGATGTTGAGCTGCAGCATATCGGTTTGCTTTCTCAGGTCTGTTGTAACAAAATGTCCAAAAGTTCCGAAGCCTGCGTTATTAATCAGTATGTCTATATTGATCTTTTCATGAATGAGCTGTGAATATAGAAGATAAGAGGCCATTGGTTCTGTAAGATCCCTGACAATCACTTTGACTTTAATATTATTTTTTCTCTCCAGTTCCTGAGCGAGCTCCAGCAATTTATCTTCACTTCTCGCGACAATAACCAGGTCGTGATTATTCTGCGCGAAAATTTTTGCAAGCTCCAGCCCAATGCCGGAAGAAGCCCCAGTGATCAATACTCTTGGATTCATTTATTTATTAAAAGAGCAATTTACTACTTAATTGCTCAGAAGGGAAAGAATAAGACTGTATTAAGGGATTTTTTTTAAATTGGGTCCTGATAAATTTTCTGATATGAGCCTGAAAGATTTTAAATTAAAAGATGTGTTGAATGCTACTGTTATTGTAGCTGCCTTAGGTTATTTCGTGGATGTATACGATCTGGTTTTATTTCTGATCATTGGTGGGACAAGCTTACAGGATTTAGGTATTTCCTCTGAAAATAGTGTTCCGGATTTTCAATACCTGCTCGACATACAAATGATTGGTATGCTTATCGGTGGAGTTTTCTGGGGTATACTTGGCGACAAGAAAGGAAGATTATCTGTGCTGTTCGGCTCAATCATTTTATATTCACTCGCTAATGTGGCCAACGGCTTAGTGGCTGAATTGTCTTCTGTAACCGGAACACCTGTATTAACGATGTATTCTATATTGAGATTTATTGCTGGTTTTGGCCTGGCGGGAGAACTTGGGGCAGGGATTACACTTGTTTCAGAAATTATGGATAAAAAGACGCGTGGTTTTGGAACCATGATCATAGCATCGGTAGGAGTTACCGGAGCAGTAGTTGCAGCCTTGGTTGGCAAATTAGGATGGGAACTCGCCTATTTTATTGGAGGAGGCTTGGGCTTTTCATTATTACTCTTAAGAATAGGAGTGATAGAATCCGGTATGTTTAAAAACATTCATCATCAGGATGTACGTCAGGGCAGCTTCTTTTTTATTTTTAAAAATAAGGAAAGGACATTACGATATATTAACAGTATTCTTATTGGATTACTCGTCTGGTTTATTATTGGTATACTTATTGGCCGGGCTCCTGTAATAGCAGGTATTCTTAAAGTGGAAGGAAAAATTGATAAAGGTTTTTGTGTGATGATGTGTTATGCAGGCCTCGTGTTTGGGGATATTTGCAGCGGAATGATCAGCCAGGTATTGAAAAGCAGAAAAAAATCCCTGTTTATATTTTATGGGCTATGTCTGACTTTTGTATTGATTTATTTAAATCTTTATCAGGTATCCTCCGCTATTTTTTACAGCGTAATATTTTGTCTGGGATTTTCTGTCGGTTTCTGGGCAGTTTTTGTAACTATGGCTTCCGAACAGTTTGGCACTAATCTCCGTGCGACTGTAACCACTACAGTACCCAATTTTGTGAGAGGCTCCCTGGTATTGGTAGCCCTGTTTTTTGATACACTTGCCAAAACCTATGATATTATTACCACCGCATATATTGTGACTATAGTTCTTCTTGTCGTTTCATCGGTTTCCCTTTTCCAGTTAAAGGAAACTTTTGGTAAAGACCTGAATTACCTGGAAGAGTAATATCGTTTCATTACAGTGGATTTATATCCTATTCTAACTTGAGACAACAAAAAAGTCCGCCAATGCGGACTTTTTTTATTGAAAGTTCTTATGTTTTATTAATGAGTTGAAAGGTATTCAGCAACTCCTTCTCTGGTGGCATTCATCGCATCTTTGCCTTCTTCCCAATTTGCCGGACAAACCTCGCCGTGTTTTTCGTTATATTGATGAGCGTCAACCATTCTTAATGCTTCGTCAATACTTCTTCCAAGTGGCAGGTCATTCACCAGTTGATGTCTGACAATACCATTTTTGTCAATAAGGAAGGTGCCTCTATATGCAAGTGGTATACCGTGGAATTTCATCATGCCTTCTTCATCCAGCTCATAATGCCCGGCAAGCACTTCAAAATTCGCCGAAATCGTTTTTGAAACATCAGCCACCAGTGGATAGGTTACGCCCTGGATCCCGCCTTGTTTTTTCGGAAGATTGAGCCATGCCAGGTGTGAGTTCTCCGTATCGGTTGAACAACCCACCACCGCTACTTTTCTCTTTTCAAATTCTTTAAGCTTGTCCTGGAAAGCAAGAATTTCAGTGGGACATACAAATGTGAAGTCTTTCGGATAGAAAAAGAATAGTACATCTTTCTTTCCAATATATTGATCGAGACTGAAGTCTTCAACAATCTCTTCTCCATCGATAACAGCCGGAGCTATAAATGAAGGTGCTTTTTTTCCTACTAATGACATAATAATTGTGTTTTATAGTTAAAAATTATTTAATTGATACTTCTTTT
>DATMOV010000470.1:0-9169 GCA_035568055.1 Cytophagaceae bacterium | reverse complement strand
AAAGTATTATTTATCTTGAAAATACTTCTTTTGATATTCTGATCAACCTTGATAAAGACAGAGAAGCCTGCGGCCTTGCCAATAAAATTCAGGCGAAAGAGAAGTTTGGATACATGCTGAAAGATGGAGTTCCGCATCCTGCAAATAAATTGGCGGAGCATAAACTTTCTACCGGAATTTTTGACGATATCAGTATCGCGAATACAAAATCTTATGTAGAAGAAATATTTGAGATTGCCGGATGGAAGTTCGCGGATGAAGAATATGTTTTTGACAACCATGATGATAAAGGTTTTCTCTGGATGTTTGACAAATCAAAAAAACTGATCGGGTTAAACACCGGCTGCGGCGACAGATGGACTACCCGGCTTTGGTCTGAAAAAAAATGGCTTGAACTTATCGCATCACTTAAAGAAAAAGGATATGAACCGGTTTTACTTGGCGGACAACAGGAAGATGAGAAGAATATCAAGTTGAGCAAAGCCTCTGGTGCTTTATATCCTGGTTATTTTTCGCTTCCTCAGTTTATCAACCTGGCTAATCAGATGGATGTAATTGTAAGCCAGGTTACCATGGCCATGCACATTGCAGTGGGCCTTCGCAAACGACTTATTCTGATGAATAATATTTTTAACCCTGACGAATTTTACCTGTACAAACGCGGACAAATGGTTTCCCCATCCAAAAAGTGCGACTGTTTTTATCGCGGCAGCTGCATTCACGGGACTTCCTGCATGGAAGATCTTGCCCCTGATAAAGTCATGGAAGCGATAGAAAATTCACTCAAACATTAAGGCATAGATCTTTGGGAGTTATTAGTTCTTACCTTTAAATTGCATTGAGCAGACATTTTATTTCTTGAAAATCCTTCATATAAGTCCGAGAGTTCCTTTTCCTCCCACTGATGGCGGCGCTATTGGAATATACAATATTGTTACCGGCGCCGCTAAAGCAGGGCATGAGATACATCTGCTTTCGGTAAATACTCCCAAACACCGGCAGCCCGATAATGTTGTCCCTCATCTGGCATTTCAGAAAAGTGTATTTATTGACACCTCACTTTCTGTGATGAAAGCATTGGGTAATTTTTTTAAAAATATTCCATATAATGTAGATCGATTCATTTCTAATGAATTCTCAAAGGTTCTCATTGAAATGCTTAAAAGAAATAATTATGATGTTGTTCAGATTGAAGGCACCTATGTAGCCTGGTATGTGGATTTAGTGAAAAAGTATGCCGCATGCCCCATCATCATCAGGGCACATAATATTGAATATGTGATATGGGAAAGGCTGGCTGAGAATTGCGAGAACCCCTTTAAGAAAAATTATCTGAAATTTCTCGCGAAAAGACTTAAAAAATTTGAAGCTGAATATTATAAAAAATTTGATGGTATTGCCGCCATCACCCAGGAGGATGTAAACAGGTTAAGATCAATGGGAGTCAACAATACCACCAGGACTATTCCTGCCGGTGTGAACATAGAGAATTTTAAAACAAGTTCAATATCACCAAAACCGTTTACCATTTTTATTTTAAGCTCTCTTGACTGGCTTCCAAATCAGGAAGCCGTTCTATGGTTTCTCAAAAATGTGTGGACGGAATTGATCAAAGAAATCCCTCAGATGGAGCTTCATATAGCCGGAAAGAATACCCCGGATAGTTTCTATCAGCTCAAAGGAGATAGTATCATCATCCATGGCTTTGTAAACAACTCTTCAGAGTTTATGCAGCAGCATGACCTTATGGCCGTGCCGCTTTTGTCAGGAGGAGGAATGAGAGTGAAGATCATAGAAGGGATGGCTCAGGGGAAGATTATTATTTCTTCATCCGTGGGCGCAGAAGGCATTCACTGCGAAGATGGAAAGAATATTCTCATCGCTGATAGTTTCGAAGAATGGGTAAGTAAAATCGTTGCATATTTTCGCCAGAGACAAAGCTATCTGCAGATCGGTGAAAATGCCCGCAGCTTAATCGCGAAAGAATATTCAAACGAAAAAGTTACTTCAGATTATATTGAATTCTATAAAGAGCTGATCGCACACCGGAAAAGATGAAGATATTAATCGCGCTTTCACGTTTTCCATATCCTATTGACAAGGGTGACAAGCTTCGGGCTTATTATCAGCTCAGGCATCTTAGTAAAAAAAACGATCTGTATATTGTCTGCCTGATTGAGTCTCTGCCATCCATCGAAGCAATCAATCATTTAAGGCAATTCTGCAAAGAGCTTATCCTTGTAAAACATGAACCGGCGAAGAAGGTCACTAATCTCTTTCTGTCATTGTTTAATGCCAAGCCGTTCCAGGTGAATTATTTTTCATCCTCCGAAATGAAAAATAAAATCAACATGCTGATCAATAAAGAAAATATTGATCTCTGCTATGTGCAGCTGGTACGCCTGGTAGAGAATATTCCTTTCGGCCTCCCAACGAAATATTACCTTGACTATATGGATGCCTTGTCAGAAGGCATGAATAAAAGATTTCGATTTTCGGATTGGTATGAGAAACCACTGGTTTCCGCAGAAGCGGGAAGGCTTGGAAATTATGAACAAAAAGTATTTAATCGATTTGATGGCTGTTCCATTATCTCCTCGTCAGACGCTGATTTTTTTACTGATGCTCAGAAAAAGCGGCTTGATATTATTCCCAATGGTGTCAGTGAAGATTTTTTTACTACAGAGAATCCATCAAAAGAATATGATATTATTTTTACCGGCAATATGAATTATCATCCGAATATACAGGCTTGTAAATTCCTGGTGAATAATATCCTTCCAAAGCTTCAGAATGATAACCCTGATATTAAAATTTGCCTGGCTGGCACTAATCCTCATGCTGAAGTACGTACACTTTCCGGAGTCCATGTAGTGGTGACGGGTTATGTGAAAGATATTAAAGATTTTTTATCAATGTCCCGGTTATTCGTGGCTCCGCTGTTTTCCGGCTCCGGGCTTCAGAATAAATTATTGGAAGCAATGGCTGCCGGACTGCCGGTTATCACTACACAACTTGCCGGTATGGCTTTGAATGCTGAAAACGACAAACATTTTATATTATGTGAAGACGCTGATGCCTTTGCTGAAAACATCATTAGACTGCTTCGCGATAAAAAAGAAGCAGAGAGAATTGGGAGCCAGGGTAAAAAATTTGTAAAAGAACATTTTAACTGGGAAACGAATAATAAAAAGCTTGAAGACTGTTTTTTTAAATTGACAGAAAAGCTCAAATAGATAAAAATTTAAATATGCGTAAGTTTGTATCAGCTAAGAGCTAAAGAAACATATGAAAAAGAGAAAGATACTGGACTCAGTGGAAGAAGCGATTGCCGATATTAAAGCCGGCAAAGTTATTATAGTGGTAGATGATGAGGACAGGGAAAATGAAGGAGATTTTGTTTGTGCAGCTGAGTGCATTACACCGGAGATTGTGAATTTTATGGCCAAACATGGGCGCGGGCTTATCTGTGTGCCTTTGGTGGAAGAGCGTTGTGAAGAGCTCGGGCTTGATCTGATGGTGGGAAGAAACACTGCTATTCATGAAACGCCTTTTACTGTTTCTGTAGATCTGCTTGGGCATGGATGTACCACAGGGATTTCTGCTAAAGACAGAGCACAAACCATTAAGGCACTCGTTGATCCGAAGACCAAAGCTTCTGAACTTGGCAAGCCCGGACATATATTTCCATTGAAAGCCAAGAAGGGTGGGGTATTGAGAAGAGCGGGACATACGGAAGCGTCTATTGATTTTGCACGGCTGGCCGGTTTTCAGCCAGCCGGTGTGCTGGTAGAAATTATGAATGAAGATGGCTCCATGGCCAGGCTTGGCAATCTCAGAAAAGTTGCTGATAAATTTAAGCTCAAGCTCGTCTCCATTAAAGACCTGATCGCCTATAGGCTGAAACACGAAAGTCTTATCAAAAGTGAGATAGGGGTGAAGATGCCTACGGTTTGGGGAGATTTTGATATGGTCGCCTACAAACAAATCAATACCGGCGATATTCATCTCGCGCTGATCAAAGGAACCTGGCAAAAAGATGAACCTATATTGGTGAGGGTTCACTCTTCTTGCGTAACCGGCGATATCTTCGGTTCATGCCGCTGCGACTGCGGCCCCCAGCTCCATGCCGCGATGCAGCTGATCGAGAAGGAAGGTAAGGGCATGGTGCTTTATATGAATCAGGAGGGCAGGGGAATAGGTTTGCTTAATAAGCTTAAAGCATACAAGCTTCAGGAACAAGGGAGAGACACAGTGGAAGCCAATATTGACCTGGGCTTTCAGATGGATGAACGTGATTACGGAGTTGGCGCGCAAATCCTCCGCGACCTCGGAATATCAAAGCTAAGGCTAATAACAAATAACCCTGTTAAGCGCGCCGGACTAATGGGTTATGGACTTGAAATTGTTGAAACAGTGCCGATTGAAATTACTCCTAATGAACACAATGAAAAATATCTTTTAACGAAGAGAGATAAAATGGGACATACGATTCTTAAAGGAAAAAAGAAAAAATAGTTGACAATTGACAATAGGCAGTTGACAAAACTTCGTCCTTATTTCTTTTGTCAGTTGTTAATAGCAATCGCATAACCATGGACAAGCAAGGAGCAGAAATTCTGACATTCAAGAAAGCCTCGTTTTGGAGACGGCTATTAGGGTTTCTTTTTGACTGTGTAATATGTTCTGTTTTCAGCGAACTAATTGGACTAATATTCGGACTATCGGACAATTTGGAACGATGGTTTTACCTTATACTTTTTTACTCATATAATATTTTAATGGACTACTATCATCAGGGAGCATTTGGAAAAATTATTCTTAAAATGAAAGTGATAAACTTGGAAAGACAAAAGCCTGATTTATTAAGTTCTTTTCACAGAAATTTTGGAAAAATCATTTCAGCCCTTCCATTTTTATACGGATTCTTAAGAATCCTAGCACCCCATCAAACACAGACAATTCATGATGAATTAGGAAAGTGTTATGTGATTGACACTAGGGGGCAAAAGAAGGCATAATAAAACAAGCGAATTATGAAGAAGCCATTAATACTGGTAACAAACGACGACGGCATTACCTCGCACGGTATCAGGACACTCATAGAAGTTATGAGAGAACTCGGAGAAGTAGTTGTCGTGGCACCAAATTCTCCTCAGTCAGGAATGGGACATGCAATTACAATTGGTAATACTTTACGTCTGGACAAAAATGATATTTACAAAGACATTGTTGCTTATGAATGTTCCGGAACTCCGGCAGATTGTGTCAAGATGGCCAAGCACATTGTGCTGAAAGAGCGCACTCCAGACCTGGTGGTGAGCGGTATTAATCACGGAAGCAATTCATCAATCAGCGTATTGTATTCGGGCACTATGTCCGCTGCCATTGAAGCGGCGATAGAAGGAATGCCTGCCATTGGATTCTCTTTGTGCGATCATAGTCTTGAGGCAGATATGAATCATTGCAGAGAGTATGTGAAAACCATTGCATCCCAGGTTTTAAAAACCGGCCTGCCAAGAGGAGTTGCTTTGAATGTGAATATTCCCGCCAAAACAAAAGATAAAATCAAAGGAATAAAAGTATGCCGTCAGGCGAATTCACAATGGAAAGAAAATTTTGAGGAGAGGAAAGATCCTTATGGAAGAAGGTATTTCTGGATGAATGGCAGCTTCAGCAATAGCGACAAAGGCCAGGATACCGATGAATGGGCTCTGGAAAACAATTATGTCTCCGTCGTTCCCTGCGCTTTCGACCTCACTGCTCATCATGCGATTTCGATATTGAATAATGAATGGAGTATTTAAGGAATTGGGATATAGGGAAAGGAAATATGATTTTTCGCCCGTAACAAGCCGAAATTTCCTTCTTTATTTTTATGACCTTTCTTTTATTTTTATTTAGCTCCTCCAGGAGTAGCAGGAGCAGTTTTATCTGTAGCAGGGGCTTTAGTAGCAGGCTGATCAGTTGTGGCAGGCTCCTCGGGAGCTACAACTTCAGCAGGTTTCATAATCAGGGTTACTGATAATGAAAGGATGATAAGCGCTATCGCGAATCCCCAGGTAAGCCTTTCAAGAAGGTCTCCTGTTTTTTTAACACCCATTAATTGTGAAGATCCGGCTCCGCCAAAATTGCTCGCCAGTCCACCGCCTTTAGGGTTTTGTGCAAGAACTACCAGTACCAGCAGAGCGCATGTGATGATGATGAGTACAATCAGAAATATTTCCATCGTTTATTTTTTTAATTTTTCTATCTCGGCTGCAAAGTAAACCTTTTTTTCCGGGAATTTCAATATCAGCTGCTCATAAATCTCAAGAGCCTTATCTTTTTTGCCTTGCAGCAATAAGATTTTGGCAAAAGTTTCCGAAACAGGATTTTTGTTAATACGGCTGCTTCCGGAAGCCAGATCTTCCTGGTTTTCCGGCAATGTGTTAGGCTTTAAGGTAGGTATGACTGGATCCGCATTGATGAATTTTTCGATGATTTCTTTCTGTTTCTTTTTATCTCTCATCTTTCCAAGTTTGTTTTCGTGGATGTAATCCAGATAATCCAGCAGCAGGTCAGCATCCGATTTATGATACACTGAGTCGATCTCCAGTTCCTGTAGCAAGATGTCTTCAAGCCGGCTTGAATAAATATAATACGGAAGTTCCACTTCTTCGGTTTTCTCAATATCCGCAATTTTGATTTCTTCCCTGGCTTCTAAAATCTGTTCAATTTTGATAACAGGGTTTTCGAACGAAAACGGTTCTTCTTTTACTTCTTCCTCTGGTTTCTCAGTTTGTTTGTGGGCATCAGATTTGAAGCGCTCCATCAGCTTGAGATTTTCCTCTATATCATCATACTTTCTTTTTTCAGGTTTAATCTCAGATTTTAGTTCACCTATAATTTTGTTGACGGTAGGGAGCCTTTCTTCAGAAAATTTAATACCGCCGTTTTGTTCTTTCTTTTCTTGAACGCTTTTTTCTGTTTCCCGGGATCTTTGAATTATTTCTTTAAACTTTTTTCTGTCGAGGCTGTAAACAGCTGCTTTCTTGAGCTTTTGTTCGGCATGCATACTGCCATAATCTCTTAATCCTTTTGCAATAAGCAGGTGTGCAGTCTGGCAAAATGGAAAGCTGGCTACCACTTCTTCGAGCCCCGCAATATCCTGGGCTCCAATACTGGTAGGGTCTCTGACTATATTTAAGAAGCTCTGCTTATTCAATTTACCAGTTAGATGTTGTTTTTGTATAAATATCCAGGACTATCTGGTCAAGGATCACATCGATTAATTGAGTTTCTACCTGTGATAGTGACTGCGTCTGAGGGAAATCCTGAAAAAACTCAAAGCCACTATTTACAAATGGTGCCGTTTCACTTTGCTGCGGCCCTTTACTCTCATCGTACTTCTTATTATTGAAAGTGACCTCAACTCTTATAGTTAGCCGGTTTTGTGCTGAAGTTCCGCTCGGATTAGCAGCAATAGAAGTCGGAGCGATAGGGGAAACGGCATATTTTACAATCCTCCCTTCCATTAGCCAGTCAGCATTATCATCTCTTATAAGTGTAAGCCTTGAATTCTGCTGGAAATAACTTCTCAGTTTTTCTGTAAATGTTTGCCCGAGACTGGAAGGCCCGCCACCTCCCTCATTAGGAAAATTTTTGACCGATAAAGTACGTGCCGAACCTGTGCTGCCCGGCTTCAGCCCGTAATTGCACCCTGTTAGCAGAATTGCAAAAAACAAAACCAGAAGAAGGTTTTGTTTTTTGTTTTTTGTTTTTTGAATGAGTCGTAATATCACCAGGTTATTTTTAGCATTTAACTTAAAACTTATCACTTAAAATTATTCCTCAATTTCATATTCCTTGATCTTTCTATAAAGTGTCCTTTCGGAAATTCCGAGATCGCGTGCGGCGTATTTTCTTTTGTTGTTATTTTTTTTCAGGGCTTTCATGATCATCTCTTTCTCCTGATGTTCCAGCGACAGTGATTCTTCTTCCGTTTCATGAGGAATATCTTCAATCTTATCAATGTGAATCGGTTCCTTATTGTCTTTTTGTACAGGTTTTAGCAGATAAGTGTTTTCCGAGGAGGGTTCATTGCCGATGTTGTGGAAGAGATCGCTATGCTCATGCAACATCTGGCTTCCATGACTTTCATGTTTCAAAAGTTCAAATACCAGTTTCTTCAGTTCCGTCATATCCTTCTTCATATCGAAGAGGATTTTATACAACAGATCTCTTTCTGTAAATTCTTCTCCAGGCGTGTTTTTGTCTTTCAGTATTGCCGGAAGCGTAGAAGTTTGCGGAAGGTATTTAAGAAGAGTTTCATTGCTGATCTCTCTATTCGTTTCAAGGACAGAGATCTGCTCCACAATATTTTTCAGCTGCCGGATGTTTCCGGGAAACCTGTATTTTATCAAAGTTTCTTTAGCCTCATCCGTTAGTTTAAGAGGCTGTATTCTGTATTTGTCTGCAAAATCCGATGCGAATTTTCTGAATATAAGTTCAATGTCTCCGCCTCTTTCTCTCAATGATGGTACATAAATAGGGACAGTGTTCAACCTGTAATACAAATCCTCCCTGAACTTTCCTTTCTGCACTTCACTATATAATTCTCTGTTCGTTGCGGCGATTACCCTTACATCGGTCTTTTGCACTTTCGAAGAGCCGACACGGATAAATTCGCCATTTTCCAATACTCTCAGCAGTCTCGCCTGAGTGCCTAAAGGCATTTCACCTATCTCATCCAGAAAAATTGTTCCGCCATTGGTGACTTCAAAATAACCTTTTCGTCCTTCATGTGCGCCCGTAAAAGATCCTTTTTCATGTCCGAATAATTCTGAATCAATTGTTCCCTCCGGTATAGCGCCACAGTTAATGGCTATAAATTGCCCGTGTTTTCTAGTACTGTTCGAATGAATGATTTTAGAAAATGATTCTTTTCCGCTTCCGCTTTCTCCTGTAATTAATACGGTCATATCGGTAGGGGCTACCTGGCTAGCCACCTGTATGGCATGGTTAAGCAATGGAGAGTTTCCAATGATCCCGAACTTCTGCTTTAAACTTTGTATCTCTGAACTGGAATTAATAGACATTAGACGTTAGATATTAGAGTTTAGATTTTGATATTCTTAAATTTTTGATTTTAAACTGCTTCTCCAAATAATGTACCTCTTGAGCAGCC
>DATMOV010000469.1:0-4343 GCA_035568055.1 Cytophagaceae bacterium | reverse complement strand
ATAATCCGAAGGATACTCATTATATAATAGGCTCAGTGGTTGGTCCGCATCCGTATCCTGATATGGTGGCAAGATTTCAGTCAGTGATCAGTAAGGAAATGAAGGCCCAGCTAATGGAAAAGATCGGAAGAAACAATCCTGATTTTGTCATCGCATGCGTTGGCGGTGGGAGTAATGCAGCGGGTGCCTTTTATCATTTTCTGGATGATGAAAGGGTAAATCTGATCGCTGTGGAAGCGGCAGGAATGGGAGTAGACAGCGGCTATTCGGCGGCAACGACTTTTCTCGGTAAACCAGGGATCATACATGGCAGCAGAACTTTACTGATGCAGACCGAAGATGGGCAAATTGTTGAGCCGCACTCTATTTCTGCGGGCCTGGATTACCCGGGAATCGGCCCTGCTCATGCTAATTTATTCGAAACAGGAAGAGCCAAGTTTTTCAGCGTTACCGATGAAGAAGCATTCAAGGCAGGTTTTATGCTAAGCAGGATAGAAGGAATTATTCCCGCGCTGGAATCAGCACATGCTATCGCAGTATTGAATAACCTTGAATTTAAACCAGCGGATGTAGTGATCGTGAATCTTTCAGGCCGTGGCGATAAAGATCTGCAGACTTATATTAATAAAAAGGATGAGTTTTTGAAGGAAGGATAAGTAAAAAGCGTAAGGCTGGATCTCATTAACCGGATTAGAACAGCTTTAAGCATCAGGCTAATTAAATTATGACAACCAAGATAAAAATTAAAAACCGCCTCACAGAATTATTTAATACCAGGAAAAATAACCTGCTGAATATTTATTTCACGGCGGGCTTTCCTAAACTGAATGATACTGTTACCATCATCAAGGCTCTTGAAACTTCAGGTGCTGATATGATAGAGATAGGGATGCCTTTTTCGGATCCACTTGCCGATGGTCCCATCATTCAGCAAAGCAATGAGGCCGCATTAGAAAATGGGATGACCATTAAAATATTGTTCGAGCAGATTAAAGACATCAGAAAGGAAGTTAAAATTCCTATCCTTCTGATGGGCTATCTGAATCCTGTATTGCAATACGGCATAGAAGATTTTTGTAAAAGATGCAATGAAGTAGGTATAGATGGATTGATTCTTCCTGATCTTCCTTTGCAGGAATATAACGAGATGTACCGCGAACTTTTCGAAGCGAATAATTTATCAAATGTATTTCTTGTAACACCCCATACCTCGGCTTCCAGGTTAAAGTTGATCGATAAAAGTTCTCAGGGTTTTATATATATTGTTTCCACCGACAGCACTACTGGTAATACCAAGAACATCAATGACGCGGAACACTATTTTAAAAGGATCAAAGATGAAAATTTAGCCAACCCAACCATGATAGGCTTTAATATCAGGGACAATGCCAGCTTTCGTTTTGCCTGTAGTTATTCCAACGGGGCTATCATAGGAAGCGCCTTCATTAAGATGATCAAAGACAGCAAAGACCTTGAAAAAGACACTAAATCTTTTGTTTCAGGGATTAAAAAATAAACAAAGAGGGCAGCTAAAGGATTTACTTTAAGTCAAAAGATCTTATATTAGGAAATAATTACGCCATGATCCAGATAATACCAGCCATATCAGTAGTAGGTCAGCAAATCGCAAGGGTTAACCATTGTGATTTGAATGACCTGACTATATACGATGAAAAGCCGCTGGATATGGCCATGAAATTCGAAGATCACGGTATTAAAAGGGTGCATCTCATAGATCTGAAAGGGGCCGGTTCGGGCAGAATGACAAATACTGATGTATTGGAAATGATTTCCGGCTATACAAATCTCACGATAGATTTCGGAGGAGGTATCACAGATGATGATGATGTTAGGCTGGCATTTGAACATGGCGCTTCAACCGTACATGTCGCTACCCTAGCCGCCCGCGACCGCGAAATGTTTTCCTCCTGGATCATATCTTTCGGAAGAAATAAGATTATACTGAGTATTGATTCAATCAATGGAAAGGTCTCTACACGCGGATGGAACACCAAAACTGATATCGATATGATGGAAATGCTTGAATACTATCACGATCACGGTATTCAATATGTAAAGTGCAGCGATATTGTAAAAGACGGGCAGCTTGCCGGCCCTTCATTTGAGCTTTATACAAAAATCCTCAATAAATTTCCTGATCTGAAACTTTTTGCCAGCGGTGGCATACGCTCAGTAGAAGATATTGACAGGCTCCAGGACCTTGGAGTATATGGCGTGATCTTCGCCAAAGCCTATTATGAAGGCAAGATCGAACTGAAGAATCTGCAGAAATTCCTCATCTGAGTATCTTAATAAAGTCGTTTTAACTTCTTTTTCCAGCCTCCCTGAATAAATATTATTCAAAATATTATTAACATTTTTAAATCCATCGGGGTTAGTGATAATATCAAACTATTTTTATGAAACTATTCTTAAGCTTATTATTGGCATGTACTTTATCTTTTAAAGCGAATGCTCAGGAACATGCATATGTAAAGAACTCAGTATATAAATTAAATCCCTGGATTACGGTTCCGATTATTGTGGGAGGATTTGTCACCAATTATTACGGCGTTAAATATCTGAGAACTAAACCTGGAATTGATTCCTCTGCAGTTGCTAAGTTAAGTCCAGCGGATGTAAATGCTTTCGACAGAGGAGCTGCAAAGCAAAATCCCGCGGATGCTGTTCCATTTCAGAAGGCTTCTGATATTGGGATTACGGCCATTGTGCTATTACCTGGTTTTCTACTTGCAGATAAAAAGGTTAGAACAGATGCTGTAAGAGTCGGCCTGATATATCTGGAGACTATGTCCATCATGGCCAACGCCTATTCCTGGGGTGTAGGACATTTAAATCGTAAGCGCCCTTATGTTTATAATACAAATGAAAGTTTTGAGAGAAGGACTCGTCATGGTTCCTTCAATTCTTTTTATGCTGGGCACCCTGCAGCCTGCGCCGCCGCTACGTTTTTTTTGGTGAAAGTATTTCATGATTACCATCCCGGATCGAAGCTTACCCCATATCTTTATGTCGCGGCATTAATACCACCCACAGTAGAAGGATATTTCAGATACCGTGCAGGCATGCACTTCCCCACCGATATTATCGCCGGCATTGCAGGAGGAGCATTTCTTGGAACGATAATACCACAATTGCATAAGAAAAGGAATCCCGATAAAAAGACCTCTTTCTATCCTACTTTTAATGGATTTGCGATGACGGTTAAGTTGTAGGTTGATTGGTTGTTAGTTGTTTGTGGGAGGGATCTCTTTATGGGTACTTTGATAGTACAACAGGAAATCCTTTTCTGCAATAATAACTTCCAGCTCAAGCTGACTTAATTTACTCAAGGCTTGAAGCATTGTTACTTCTGAGAAATTTAATGAAGCAAAATCTTTTCTTTTTAAATCCCAATCTGTAACAACGGGGTCATCTTTTGCATCCAGAGCTATTGGAATAATAAGGAAAGCGTTGTCGGCAATATTTTTATTGAGTAAAGAAGTATAAGCTTCGAGCACACTTTTAAGTTCGTACGCACGACCATTTTTTGACGCACCAACCATCATAACTTCAACCGTTGTTTTCTCTCTTGCGCCTTTGTACATTCCATTTTTATCCCCCTCTATATATCCTCCTGTGCTGGCAATTAATTTATTTCTTGTTTCATCAATTAAGCTAAGCAATTCTTCAGTTGTCTTATATATTTTCGTTATCAGGCTATCTTCTTTAAAATTTCTTTCAATAAACAAACAATTTATTTTATCCTGTCTATTGCAATACAATTGTCTATGATCATCTGTTTGTTTTAAGGCAATCATGTCTTTAGAATTTATATCCTTGTAGAATATTCCGAGATTGGTTTGTAGAAATAGTAATGAAGGCAGAAGAATAAGAAGGTATGAATAGCCATAACTTGTCTTAACAGATTTATAATTAATTACAACATCTATTATTAAAAGCAAGAGAGGGATTAAACAAACAATTACCGACAAAATAAGAATAGGCCCAGCAAAAGGCCAATGCATTAATTTAAATGTGATCCCGAATAGAATCGTGAATAATGCGAAGGAAGAAAAACCCATCATGAAGTTCTGAAGACGGGTGTTGTTTATATAGAGCTCCTCCTCCTTTATAATCGTTGAGTATGAGGCATAAATGCTGAAAACAAGGAATATTCCAATAAGCATACCAATCAGGCTGAAAACAGGAGAAATAAAAAATCCTGCTATTTGAGACAAGGTGAATAGAGAGAAGAATATTAGAGGAAGAATGGTTCTTAGTTTCATATATTAATAAATATAGTTTGTAATTCGTAACTGGCTCGCGCACTTCATCCGATG